>JBEGQD010000001.1:0-4820 GCA_041181125.1 Actinomycetota bacterium
TTTTAAGTATTGCGGAGAGCTTTGTCCAAAGTTCACTTCCAAGCTTAGATGCAATTCAGGTTGCCTCAGTTATTTTTTTATCCCCTAAAAACAATACCCTAATTACCTATGATAAAAATATCGCTAAAGAGGCAAGATTGTTGGGGATTAAGGTTGAAAGCCCTGGTCAATAAATAAAGAACTAATATTACTTATCTTAAGAATCTTTAAATTATTGCTCCCCTAGGAATGCTGGAATTACAATCTCGTTGTAGTGAAGCAGGCCTGGCTTAAATGGTGGATCAAAGCGACAGATTCTCGTTTCATCAGAGAGTGCAATATTCTCTCGCTTTGCCGCACTTCGTAGTTGATTAATCTTCTTTTTGGTTAGATCGGTTGTGGCCCGGCCTCGAAATGAGAGTGCAACACAGATTTGGTTATCTAACTCCCTCAATTTAACCTGTGGATCATTTGGGTGGGGCAGGTGGCCAAACTTGCTGCCAGATGGCATTACAAATGAGACATACCAATCATTCTCTTCCGTCTTTAAGCCACTTTGCGCAGCGATTACCGGGGCAGTCATCGCTATTTTTTCACTAGCTTTATTTCCCTTGGAGATGTAGGCAAAGAGTGGGGCAAAGGCGATGCTTGAGGCAGATTCATACTTTGCTGAAACCTTAACTTCGGCTAGTACGCATGAAAGGTATTCACGAACTTCAAAATCCCGATAGCTTTGCACAACTTTATACTCTTGCCGTTTGGTCATAGTTAAAGAGTAGTGGGTGAAAGTTATAGTAAATACCGCTCTAAGGCTGCTCTAATTAATTCTGAAGCACTTCTACCGCTTTGAATTGCCTTGCGATCTAATGCCCGCTTTAATTGCAACGGCACCCTAGCTTTAACCTCAGGTGAGATTACATTTGGTTTGGTAAGTGAGGGCCTGCCTGCAGTTTGTTGCCTTACCTGCTTAACAATTTGTTTTGCTCGTCGATCGGTAATTCTTCTGCCCGCTAAATCCTTAACCACCTCTTTTTTAAGATTAACATCTTTGCCTATTCGATATCGACTTTGCTTTGCCATTATTTCCTCCTAAATCGATAGGGCATTACATGAATTACTAAGAGATACTCTGGTGTTACCACTGCGATAATCTCTAATTCCAAACCTCGATCATCAACTCCGATCCAGCGAAAGTTTTGGTTACCAGATTTGTGATCAATTACTACCATCGGCTGATACTGCTCGAGCACATATAGCACCCGGGCCTTACCAATCCGATGCTTCCTAGCTGATTGGGTAAATCTGATCTCGGTCGGCTCAATATTATGCGCCACAAAATTATCTGTCAACTATCTCAACTGCCAATCTTTACTTACGAAGTAAGAAGGATTGAGAGTAATAAACTAATTCGCAGCGATAGATCTGATATCCACACTTAATTAATTAGATACCCACGATATGTACTGTGATTTTTACAATTTGTAACGCAGCGTGTTTTAGACCCTCTAGCATCTGCGTGCTTTACCATTTGAGCATGAATAGAATGCTCGCCGCTACCCGATATGCCGTAGTTGTGCCGGCGATTGCCTCAATCTTAGGCGCGCTGTTATTAATGGTGCAGGGCTCAATTGAGATGATTCAAGTAATTATTGATGCGATCGTAAACTCAACCAAGTTAAAGTTAACAATTGTTGATGTGTTAACTGCAGTAGATGCCATCTTGTTAGGAACTGTTCTATTAGTTATTGGATATGGCCTATATGAGCTATTTATCAATGAGGATTTAAAGGTGCCGGTCTGGCTGCAGGTGCATGATCTTGATGATTTAAAATCAAAGTTAATTGGCGTAGTAGTTGCTCTGATTGCGGTGATCTTTGTTGGCGTATTTGTCGATGTTAACCGTACAAAAGATGTGCTCGCCTTTGGCGTTGGCGCAGGGGCGCTAGTAACTGGCCTTGCAATATTTGCCTACACCTCCAAGAAGGATCCTTCAGTGAAGGTTTCACGCAAAGATTTAAGGAGTTAAGAGAGCTTAAGTATTTTTCTCACTACCTGCCAAGCATTTGTTGACCAGATCGCCCAGGCAACTAGTGGTGGTTGAAAAAACAATCTGATTAACCGCTTGGTATCGGTATCTAAACCAAAGGCATCAATCTGATTTACATACTGATTAATATTTCCAGGAAAGATTAGAATAAAAAACACTGCAGCTAGCAATCCAACAAATGGGCGGTACTTTTTTAGCCTGAATGCGGTGGTGATAAGAAGAACACCAAGAGTGATCTCAACTAATCCAGATGCAACCACTACAAAATCAGGAGCTAATGGCAACCAGGTAGGCACCTGTGCTTGAAAGGCGATTCGGTTTGAGCCAATATGGCTTGAACCTGCTGAGAGTAAAAATGCGCCAAGGAGTAGTTGAAGTAATATTTTTATAACCGCCATGGGGTAAGTAAAGCCGAAATTTAATCTTTTAGGGCTATCTTTTGAGTATGAGCAAACCATTAACAGTTGAAAGATTACGAAAGATCAATATCTATGCAGGTATCTTGCACATGGTGCAAATGGCAGCAGTTCTTGCCCTAAGTAATGATTTCGCACTTCCAGTTACCGCCACCTATATGTCTGGCCCACCAGGATCTACCTTTGCTCCCCCAGTTACATTGTTTAGTACCCCAGTTGGTTTAGCAGTTGCTATTTTTCTAGGACTCTCATCCTTCTTCCACTTCTTAGTTGCAAGTGGAAAGTTTTATCCAAGGTATTCAGCTGGGTTAGCAGCAAAGCGTAATTACTTTAGGTGGGTTGAGTACTCAATTAGCTCATCAGTAATGATTGTCTTAATTGCTCAAGTAACCGGCGTTGCCGATATCACTGCAATTATCTCTATTTTTGGTGTTAACGCATCGATGATTTTATTTGGTTGGTTGCAAGAAAAGTATGAAACTCCAGGCAATGGTGGCTACCTGCCATATATCTTTGGATGCATAACTGGCATCGTTCCTTGGATAGCCTTGATGTTTTATGTCTTCTCAATCGGTGGCGTGAGTGACACCAGTGCGCCAGCATTTGTTTATGGCATTGTCTTTACTATCTTTTTATTCTTTAACTCATTTGCCCTAGTTCAGCTGTTGCAATACAAAAAGGTTGGTAGGTGGAGTGATTACCTGCGTGGTGAGCGCACCTATATCACCTTGTCATTGGTAGCTAAATCAGCTCTCGCCTGGCAGATCTTTGCAAATACATTGATCTCCTAAGCGCAAGCAGGTGATGGTTACCTCATAATAAGAGGCACAGGTTGGGAAGGTTTAATACCCAAATAGCTGTACTGTCTGCTTTAATTGGTAATACAATTTATTACCATCAAATTGGAGAGATAAATGAATGAGAAAGATTTAATTAAGCTTTGGAATAAGATGCGGATGCAGATTATTGCCGCCCAAGTTGCACCATCACTAGTTTTAATTGGAGTTTTTGTATTAGCTAGTTTTAATAAGTTTGATCAAGCCTCAGATGGGGCAAAGTACTTGGCAATTGGTGTGGCCGGTGTTACTGGCATCTTGGCCATCATTAGTCAATATGCAGTTGTCCGTGAGGCAGAGGCATTGGTTGCAGATTTAGCAAAGGTTGCAAATCCATCCCTGCTTGCTAAACGAATTAGCAACTCTAGAGGCTTACTTTCAATTTCAGCATCTGCAATTACTGGCTTTGGTATTGCAGTATTTGCGCTAGTTGTTTGGGCGATTTTAGGTTAAAGATATGGGCGTTGGCTTATTAATAATTGCAGTTTTTACCACCGTGGTCTTATTTATGTTATTTAAGTATGAGTCTGGCCAAAAAAATAAGGGTAGATTAACTGGCCGCGGTGGAGATTTTGAATCATAAGGTTAATGCGCAGGTATAGGCAGTTTGCCTACTTATTAATTCTCACCTGCCTACTCACATCTTGTGGTGAGGCAAACACAGATAAAAGTCTTGTCGAAGCCGGTTGCAGTAAAGAGCAGAGCATCCAGGTTAAAGCACACATCAGTAGCCAAATCGATGCAATTTCAGGGGGTAATTGGCAGCGTGCTTATAGCCTTGCTAGTGACTCCTTTAGATCTGCCGTAACACTTGAAGAGTTTAAGCAGGTAATTGGTAAGCAGTATCTGTTTTTAATTTTAAATGATGGTTTTGGATTTGGTAAGTGCCAGCTCACCGAACAAGGTATTAATCAGATCGTTAATATTGATTTTCAAGGAAAAAACCACATCCTCTCCTATGAAGTAAGCGTAATTGATGATCAATTAGGAGTGGTATCTGCCAATGAGATTACTTTAACCCCAGCTCAACAAACTTGAAATACTCGTTAAATAACTCAACCCCTTACCATTAATAGTAAGGGGTTGAGTTGTTTGTTATTACTTAATCTCAATTGATCTTGGCTTCATCTCCTCTGGGATCTGCCGCTCTAGCTCAATCTTTAAGACACCATCCTTTAGCTCTGAACCTAGAACTTTGACATGATCTTCTAGGGCAAAGCTTTGTCTAAATTGACGAGCAGCTATTCCCTTGTAGAGATAGTTAGCATCAGTTGACTCATCAGATGATTGCTGTGAGCCTTCGATAGTTAACTGATTGTTAGCAAGTTCTATCTTGAGATCCTTTTTGCTAAAACCGGCAACTGCCATCTCAATTTGGTAGTGATCATCATTTAATTGCTTGATGTTATATGGGGGAAATGAGGTATTGCGCCCTGTGAGGGCGTTGCTCATCTCATCTAGCAATCTCATTGGTCGATCAAAGCCGACCGCCCAAGACTCAAGGTTTGGGAAGAAGTTAGCTAGTGAGATCCCAGGTGCTGG
>JBEGQD010000002.1:0-10111 GCA_041181125.1 Actinomycetota bacterium
CCGATGAATGTCGCAGAGCAATTGCCGCATTTGCCGAATTAGAAAAATCACCAGAACACATTCACACATATCGATTAACCCCACTTGGGTTATGGAATGCACGTGCAGCTGGCCATGATGCCGAGCAAGTAATTGATGTATTACTGAAGTACTCAAGATTTGCAGTTCCGCACTCATTATTAGTTGATATTGCCGAGACTATGTCTCGTTACGGCAGATTGCGATTAGAAGCACATCCTGTTCATGGATTAATTTTGGTTTCCAATGATCCAGCTGTTTTAAAAGAGGTTACCCGAGGCAAAAAAGTTGCGCCTATGCTGGGACTTCAATTAGATGAAGAAACCATTGTGGTTCATCCAGGACAACGTGGATTCTTAAAACAAGCTTTACTTAAATTAGGTTGGCCAGCGGAGGATTTTGCGGGTTATGTTGATGGTGAGCATCATGAAATTTCTTTGCGACAAGATGGCTGGAAGATTCGTAAGTATCAGGAGCTAGCCGCTGAAGGATTTTGGCATGGTGGCTCTGGTGTTGTAGTGCTGCCTTGTGGTGCTGGCAAGACAATTGTTGGCGCAGCTGCCATGGCACATGCAAAGGCAACTACATTGATCTTAGTAACCAACACAGTTGCTGCGCGTCAATGGCGAGATGAGTTACTGCGCAGGACAGATCTAAATGAGGATGATATTGGCGAATACAGTGGTGCTAAAAAAGAAATTCGCCCAGTAACTATCGCCACCTATCAAGTTATGACTACCCGCAAAAAGGGGGTTTACGCCCACCTAGATCTATTTGATGCAATTGACTGGGGATTAATAATTTATGATGAGGTTCACCTATTACCTGCACCAATCTTTAGATTTACCGCTGATATTCAATCCAGACGCCGCTTGGGACTAACTGCAACCTTAGTCAGAGAAGATGGGATGGAGGGTGAAGTATTTTCATTAATCGGTCCCAAAAGATTTGATGTGCCCTGGAAAGAAATTGAGGCTCAAGGTTATATTGCCCCAGCAGATTGTGTTGAGGTAAGAATTACATTAACTGATGCAGAGCGTTTAAATTATGCGACTGCTGAGCAAGAAGATCGTTATCGTTTTTGTTCAACCTCACAAACTAAGAAAGCAGTTGCAGTAACTCTGGCTAAACAGCATGCAACTGATCAAGTTTTAGTGATTGGCCAATACATAGATCAGTTGGATGAATTATCAGAAGCTTTAGGTGTGCCAGTTATTAAAGGCGATACTCCAATTAAAGAGCGTGAAAGACTTTATGCATTATTTCGCAGTGGTGAGCTTAAGTGTCTAGTTGTATCTAAGGTAGCAAATTTTTCAATTGACCTACCTGAGGCAACTATTGCAATTCAAGTCTCCGGAACCTTTGGCTCTCGACAAGAGGAGGCACAAAGATTAGGAAGAATTTTAAGGCCGAAAGCAGATGGCAGGGGCGCTAGATTTTATTCACTTGTTGCGCGAGACACCATTGACCAAGATTTCGCACAAAATCGTCAGCGATTCCTGGCTGAACAAGGTTATGCCTACCGAATTATTGATGCAGATGAGATTTTAAATAAGAATTAGTCTTTTACTGCTTTTATAAATCGTTCTAAATCGACCCGCCAATAATCATGAACTTTACCGTCAATCAATATAACTGGAACTTGCTCGCCATACTCCTCTTGTAATTTAAGATCATCATCAATTAATTTAATATCTAATTCAAACTTTAAATCACCTATCGTGGATTTGATTCGATCAATGGCGATTTCACATAAGTGGCAACCAGAGCGAGAGTAGATTGTAACTTTTTTCATAGCGGCCAACTAAATCTTTGAATCAAGGCATAAAGATTCGCTGTGGTAATACTTTTTTGCTTAAATATTGCTGATAGATCTGCAACTGGCATAGACCAATCATCTCAGAATGTTAGCCTTGCCCCTATGCGCTTGAAATCAATCTTGACCTCGACCTTGATCCTAACTTCGCTATTAATTGCGCCAATATCAGTTCCAAACTCAAGTGCTTTGGGTATCAAGATCGCGCCAGCAAATACTGGTTTTATTTATGCCAGTGGTAAAAGCACATCAATCCAGTCAATCCCGCGTCTGCCAACTGCAAATCTAGAGAAAAAAAGTAATTTCCTTATCAATTTTAATACCGTACCAGTTTTTGCTAGAGCCTCTATTCAAACTGCCGTGGATGTTTGGGCTGAAAACTTTTCTTCAAGTGTGCCAATCAATATCAACGTTAAATGGGGTAGTTCTGCAAGTTATGGCGTACTAGCATCGGCTAGTTCTAAAAATAACTTTTCAAATTTCACCGGTGCTCCTGACAAAACTCTTTATTATGCATCTGCCTTGGCTAATGCTTTAGCTGGTAAAGATTTAGATCCAACAAACCCTGAAATTGAAATCTCGATTACCTCAAATGCACCTTGGTATTACGGGACTGATGGTAAATGTCCACCGAGAAGTTATGACTTAGTTTCTGTAATCCTTCATGAAATGGGACACGGTCTTGGATTTATCTCAGGAACTTACTATGACGTATTTTCTGGTTACGGCCGTATCGATCAACCAACGCCTTTTGATGCATATTCGCAACTGCCAGATGGCAGACGGTTGTCTGATTTACCATCACCATCCCTTGAGGCAGGAAAGGCCATGACCACTGACTTAGTGTGGTCAGGTGAAATTGCTGTGAAGGCAAATGGTGGTATCAAGCCGAAACTTTATACGCCAACTACATATGAAGCAGGATCTTCTGTTGCGCATTTAGATGAAAGAACTTTTTCGCAATCTGGTGAAAATGCCGTAATGACACCTAATTTAGATGCTGGTGAGGTATTTCATTTGCCAGGCTCTTTACTACTTGCCATGTTTGAAGATTTAAGACAAAAACCACCAGCCGGTATTGCCTCCGGTACTCCACAGCCACCACAAAATGTAAAAGCTTTAATCAGTGATAGCAGTGCAATTATTCAATTTGATCCTCCGGTAAATTTCCGCCTAGCTCAGGTTTCAAACTACGAGATTAAGAATATTCAAACTAATGAAATAATAAATGCCACTGAAAGCCCAGTAATCTTTAAGGGCTTAAAAAATGGGGTTAAATACACTTTCTCAGTTTCTGCAACAAATTCATTAGGAACTTCAAATTCAGTAAACTCAAATTCGATAATCCCAGAAGCTGCCTGGAAGAGCACAACTATTGATAGCACTTCCGATGCAAAATATCTTGCAACAACTGTTTACGCTGGGAAGCCAGTAATTGCATACAGCGATAGCAAGAACGGTGATATCAAGCTTGCCACTTTTACTAACAATAAATGGTCAATAAAAACCATTGATGGAAACTCAAATGCATTGGGTAAAACTACAAATGATGTCTCGGGCTATATATCAATTTGTACATCGGTATCCGGTAAGACCAATTATTTACATATATTTTACGCTGATCTAAAAGATAAGGATCTTAGATACGCTGTTTACGATGGTAAGAGTTGGTATTACGAAATTGTTGATGGTGACGCACCTGCTATTCAGGATTACAAAGAATTTCCCAGAAAAAGAGGTGGATCTGATGTGAGTGTTTCAAGTGCTTGCGCAGTTACGAGTGCAGGAGTTCAAGTTTTTTACCGTGATGAATCTCAAGGAATTTTGTTAGGTGCTGTTAAGGACAAACTTGATTGGCGTTACGAAATAGTTGATGGCGATAAAGATACTGACGACAGAACAACAGGCGATGTTGCCTTTCACTTAAAGTCAGTAACTGTAGGTAAGAAAATTCATTTAATTTATGACTCTGTCCGAGGTTTTGACATGGAACGAAATGTCACAAGAAGTGATGTTCGATACGCAACTAGAAGCAGTGCATTTGTTGAGGACTGGGGGTATAAAACTTTAGATGTTCCGGGTAATGGTGTCTCAGTTGCAGGCTTTGATGTAGGAATTTTTAACGGTGCTAGAGGAGTAAATATTGGTTGGCTTACAGGAAGTGGCGCGTCATTTCCTAATCCAAATCAAATTAGATATCAGGTATTAGGTGCTAACACATTTACTGATGTAACAACATCTGAATATGGAATTCCAAACTCACCATTAACTATTGATGACAAAACTATTATGTTTGGATGTCAATTAAGACTTTGTGCATTAAATAGATCTAATGGGTCTGTAGATTTAATCTCAAGTGGAAGTGTTCAAACTGGATCTACTAGTAGCTGGATTACTTTAAATAAAATCAGATACGCCGTTGCCGGCGTATCCGGAAAATTAACTTTGTTTAAACCTTAAGCCAAATTATTACTTGGCATTGCGGCGTTGAATTCTGGTCTTTTTCAGAAGTTTTTTATGCTTCTTCTTGGCCATTCGCTTACGACGCTTCTTAATTACTGAACCCATTTTGCTCCTTTATAGATACTAACTATGGATAAAGATTACTAGTTAACGACAACTAAACCAAAACTTACACCCGAATCGGTGATTACCACTGTTCCAATTTCATTGTTTGAGGAGATTGCAACCGCTGGGGCAGCTAAGGTGTAAGCAGACAAAATCTCACCTTTTTTGCCAAACTCCAGCAATACCGCGGTAGAACTCTTTGGCTTCCAAGCAGTTATGTTCTTAATTGCACCAGCTGATACAAATGTTGCCCATGAGTTCTTACCTGTAGTTGCTAACGCAGCAGATTTTGAAAGATATCTAACATTCCAAACCGGCTTATTAAGGGAAGAAAACTTAGTTATAGCTGCCTCTGTTTTATTGGAATAATTCACTTTGCCTGCTTGTAGTAATCCTGAATCTATCGAGCTCCAAGTTCTTGTTGTACTCTTTAAAGTAGCTCGCGCAACCTGTTGAACTAGTCCTGTTAATGAAATCTTTAGAGTGACAGCATCCGCCTTACTCAGTGGCTTTGCTTTCATTAATATTTCACTGCTTGTGCCAACTGCATTTAACGTGCCATCAGAATTAATAATTGCATCATTTAATGAGGTGCTTTTGCTACCTACTTTAATAATTGGTGAGAAACTTCCAGATTTGGTGGCTGATACAAAAAAGCCTGAAACTAGTTTCTTCTCATAAAGGTTTCCAATAATTATTAGATTATTCCCTGATGAAAGAATTTTTCTAGGATTTACTATATTTTCAGACAAAAACTCAAATGAGTTAAGTAAGTTTCCAGTATTGCTAATCTGCCAAATCTTTATTCGTTTAAGTGGCGTTGTAGAAATTTGCTGTGGATCAATAATTACATTATCGGGGTTAAGTACTTTTGCTGGAGTTGGTGAAGTAGTAGCTGTTGTAGGTGAAGATGATGCACCCAGCACCCAGATACTTCCATCGCTATCAATTAAAGCTGAAGTAGCTATTTCATCACTAACTCCCCCTAATCTTAAGTTCCACATTGGGGCACCTAGTGATGAATAGCTAGCTATAAAACCATCACTTAAGCCACCTAAGGCACCATTAATCCAAGTTGAATTAGGAGATTCAGTAGTTCCAACTAACAAAATGCTTACTGGAGTAAGTAACACATCACTTACTTGGTCTGATTTTGTATAAGGCAATTCAATCAATGATTTAGTTGGCTTCATTGTTGCTGCATTTGCCGGATAAGGCAGAGTTCCAACAACTAGTACCAATAAAGCTAAGATTTTTCTCAAGCTAACTCCTGCGCCCTTTTTTTAGCGGCCGACATTGCTTGCAAGATAAGTGAATCAAAGTTGTTATCTGAAAAAACTTGCAGCGCTGCAGCGGTTGTGCCCTTGGGACTTGTAACATTCTTTCGTAAGGTTTGGGCATCTAAACCACTTTCCTTAAGCATCGCCGCTGATCCAGAGATGGTTTCGATTGCTAATTTGGTAGCAATTTCTTTTGATAATCCAAGTTCGACGCCTGCGTCAATCATTGATTCAACAAAATTAAAGAAGTAGGCAGGCCCTGAGCCACTTAGTGCTGTTACTGCATCCAGCATCTCCTCTGAAACTTCAACAACCTCACCCGATGTTGAAAATAATTTAGTTGCTAACTCCATATCCTCTTTTGATGATTTTGAGCCCGCAGTAATTGCCGAGATACCTTTTCCAATTTGAGCTGGAGTGTTCGGCATAACCCGCACGACCGAAACATCTGATGCTAAATGTTCTTCGATAAATTCTATTTTCTTACCAGCGGCAATTGAGACCACTAATGCATCTGGCTTCATATTATTCTTTAACTCAACTAAAACTGGTTCAAGATCCTGTGGTTTAACCGCCAGAAAAATTACATCACAGCATTGACCAATTTCTATGATTGATTTGATTTTTACTTTGTACTGACTGGCAAGCTCTTCCGCTTTTTCAGTACTTTTATCGCATACGCAAATCTGATCAGAGTTGAATGAGTTCTTAAGTAAACTTTTGATAATTGAAGAGCCCATAACGCCAACACCAATAAAGCCGATGCATTTATTTGTCATTAAAGTGCTCATACTTAAAGCCTACCCAATTAGTCATTAACCATACTTGACCCTTAAACTATGGCGTTATGGCTACGAAAAAAAGAGTGAAATCAAAGTTTTCTAAGAATGAGGTCGCTCCAAATTTCGTGCGAGATTGGGTTGAATTTGAAAACCCAGTAAATCCTGAGGAAATATTCAAGTGTGATTTAACCTGGTTAACCTCATACTGGCAATGTATTTATGGCAATGGTTGCTGTGGAATTGACGGCGATAAACCTGATGCTGGTTGTTGTTCAGATGGTGCTTATTACACTGGTAAAGAGGATGAAGATCGAGTATTAAAAGCTGCCAAAAAATTAACTAAGGCACAATGGCAATTTTATGACCAAGCGCGGCCAAAGAAATCTGGTGGAAAATTACAAATCTCTGAGATTGGTTTAGATAAAGATCGTAAGACCAGAAAAGTAAAAGGTTCTTGTATTTTTTTAAATCGTGTTGGTCATGAAGCACCTGGGTACTCAGGTTCATTTGGTTGCGCACTTCATCACCTAGCAATTAGAGAACAAGTAAACGTTGTTGACACCAAACCAGATATATGTTGGCAACTTCCTATAAGAAGGTCTTGGGAGACTCGAGATAATGGTGACAAGGAAATCACTGTCGTAGTAATTGGTGAGTACACCAGAAATGCTTGGGGTGAGGGGGGTGCTGATCTTGATTGGTATTGCACTAGTAATTCAGAGGCTCATGTTGGAAAGATTCCTGTTTATAAATCAAGCAAGGTTGAGTTAGTAACGATGATGGGTCCAAAAGGTTATGCGGAGTTAGAAAAATTATGTGACAACCGAATGGCTGCAATTTCAGCGGCACGTAAAGCTCAGAAAAAGCGTGAGCTTCCACTCTTTGTGATCCATCCTGCGACTAAGGCTGCACAAGAAAGCAGATAGTCAGTCCTTGCCATTAGATTAACGCCATGGCAAAAGCACCTGCGAAGGATCCATTCCGTTGTGTTGAATGTGGCTGGAGCGCCACTAAATGGGTTGGTAGATGCGGTGAGTGTCAGGCCTGGGGCACAGTTGAAGAGATAACTGCGCCAAAGAAGTTATCACTTGTTGCCGGTTCAGTAACTTCAGCTGCCAAACCAATTGGTGATGTTGATTTAGCAAGTGCAAAGGCTAGAAGTAGTGGTGTTGGTGAGTTAGACCGTGTGCTGGGTGGCGGCTTAGTCCCAGGAGCTGCAATTTTATTAGCCGGTGAACCTGGTGTTGGTAAATCAACATTGCTATTAACGGTTGCAGCAGAAACTGCTAAACAAGCAATTCTTTCTTTATATATCAGTGGTGAAGAATCTGCTTCACAGGTTAGATTAAGAGCTGAGCGTTTGAATGCGATTGATAAGAATTTGTGGTTGGCGGCGGAATCTGATTTGGGCGCGGTAATTGCCCACATTGATTCGGTTAAGCCTGAATTATTAGTAATTGACTCAATTCAAACTATTTCTAGCTCCACAGTTGATGGCTCACCTGGTGGTGTCACCCAAGTTCGCGAGATTGCCGCAGCCTTAATCAGAATTGCTAAAGAACGATCAATAACTTTAGTTTTAGTTGGCCATGTAACAAAAGATGGATCTATTGCTGGCCCAAGATTGCTTGAACATTTAGTTGATGTTGTCCTTAACTTTGAAGGTGAGCGCCACTCCAGACTTAGATTAATAAGGGCGATCAAGAATCGTTTTGGTGCATCTGATGAGGTTGGATGTTTTGATTTAAATGACTCCGGAATTGTTGGTTTACCAGATCCAACTGGTTTGTTTACCTCCCGTCATAGTGACCCAGTTCCTGGTACTTGTGTAACTGTTGCCCTTGAGGGAAGACGAGCCTTACTTGCTGAGATTCAATCATTAGTAAGCGCATCAAATACAGATGGTCGAGATTGGGGTAACTCCAGACGAGTAACAAGTGGATTGGATAACTCACGAACTGCAATGACTTTAGCTGTTTTAGAACTTCGAGCAGGAATTAAAATTTCAGGAAGAGATGTTTATGTGGCAACTGTTGGTGGTATGAAAATTACTGAACCATCCGCAGATCTTGCAGTTGCACTCTCGGTGGCATCTGCTGCAAAAGGTTTAGCTCTACCAGCAGATCTAGTTGCAATTGGTGAGGTTGGCTTAGCTGGTGAAATTCGAAAAGTAACTGGAATTACTCAAAGAGTTTCAGAGGCTGCCCGTCTTGGGTTTAAACGCGCGATTGTGCCAGTAGGAAGTGATTTAAAGATTGCAGGAATTGAAATACTAGAAGCAGCTCGAGTTGAGCAAGCAATTAGTAAGGTGAAGATTAACTAGTAGCTTCTGCTAAATCACCAGGTGCATCTGGCAAGGCAGATTTTGGTGTGCCTTTAAAGGTAAAGGTTGCAGTATCAGTTGCATCTGAAACATCTACCAAAATAATTTCACCAGCCTTTAGATCACCAAAGAGCATCTTCTCAGACAACACATCTTCAAGCTCTCGTTGAATTGTTCTGCGAAGTGGGCGAGCGCCAAGAACTGGGTCATAACCACGCTTTGCTAGCAATGATTTAGCAGCAGTTGTTAACTCAATTCCCATATCTTTTGCCTTTAGTCGCTCATCTAATTGAGCAACCATTAGGTCAACAATCTTGACGATCTCATTCTCAGTTAACTGATGGAATACCACGATGTCATCAATACGGTTTAAGAACTCAGGGCGGAAATGAGTCTTTAGCTCATCTCCTACCTTTGCCTTCATGCGCTCATAACTTCCTTGCGCATCTGCCACATTTGCAAAGCCAAGAGATAATGATTTTGAAATATCGCGAGTACCAAGGTTGGTGGTCATAATGATGATGGTGTTCTTAAAGTCCACCACACGACCTTGCGCATCAGTTAATCGACCATCCTCTAATACCTGCAGCAGTGAATTGAAGATGTCTGGATGTGCCTTTTCAATCTCATCAAATAAAACTACAGAGAATGGGCGACGTCGCACCTTCTCAGTTAGCTGACCACCCTCGTCATATCCAACATAACCTGGAGGAGCACCAAATAAACGAGAAGCAGTGTGTTTTTCTGAGTACTCAGACATATCTAATTGAATTAATGCATCTGCATCACCAAATAGGAATTGTGCAAGAGTTCTTGAAAGCTCTGTCTTACCAACACCAGAAGGTCCAGCAAAAATAAAGGATCCGCCAGGACGCTTTGGATCTTTAAGTCCAGCACGTGTTCTACGAATTGCTTGTGACAAAGCCTTGATTGCTTGATCTTGGCCGATCACCCGGCGATGTAATTCATCCTCCATCTTAAGTAATCGAGCAGTCTCTGCCTCAGTTAACTTAAATACTGGAATACCAGTTGCAGTTGAAAGTACTTCAGCGATTAACTCTTCATCAACCTCTGCAACCACATCAAGATCGCCAGCTTTCCAATTCTTCTCTCGCTCAGATTTTTCAGTAATTAAAGATTTCTCTTTATCACGCAAAGAAGCAGCCTTTTCAAAATCTTGCCCATCAATTGCTGACTCTTTCTCTTTGCGAGCAGCTGCAATCTTGTCATCATATTCACGAATTTCAGGTGGCACAGTCATTCGGCGAATGCGAAGTCGAGAGCCTGCCTCATCAATTAAATCAATCGCTTTATCTGGCAGATG
>JBEGQD010000003.1:0-36309 GCA_041181125.1 Actinomycetota bacterium
GTTGACTGGTTTGCTAATTTGGGCATTTTGGTAACACCAGGTAGTTTTTATGGCAGTGACAAATTTATTCGAGTTGCATTGACTGCAACAGATCAACAGATTCAAATGGCAGCAGATCGGATTATTTCGTGAGTACTAGTGCAATTTTGTTAGTTGGTGGCAAAGGAACTCGCCTGGCACCAATTACCAATCAAATACCAAAACCAATGCTTCTAGTTGCTGCAGTTCCATTTACTGAGCATCAAATTCGAAAGGCTGCCCAGGTTGGAATTACCGAGATAGTGCTGGCGACCTCCTACAAAGCCGAGTTATTTGAACCGTATTTTGGCGATGGGGGAAAATTTGGGATCAAAATTAAGTATGCAGTAGAAGAGAGCGCGCTCGGTACTGGTGGTGGTATCAGAAATGCAGCTACGCAACTTAGCGCTTGTACTCAGGTAGTAGTTTTCAATGGTGATGTATTAAGTGGCCATGATTTAGCTGCTCAATTAGAGTTTCATAAGATTAATCAGGCGGATGTGAGCTTGTATTTAACTAAAGTAGAAGATGCTAGATCATATGGAAGTGTTGAGCTTGTAGAAGGTAATAGGGTCAAATCCTTTTTAGAGAAAATGGATAAACCAGTTAGCAATCTAATTAATGCTGGGTGTTATATTTTTAATCGAGATATTATTGAAAAAATTCCATCTAATCAGGTTGTTAGTGTGGAGCGAGATACCTTTCCGCAGCTACTAGCTTTAAAGAGTCGAGTATTTGGCTTCTTAGATACCTCATATTGGTTAGATATTGGCACACCAGCTGCATTAGTTAAGGCATCAGCTGATTTAGTAACTGGAGTAATTAAATCAACTGCTACCCCAGTGCATACTGGGGATCGGATAATTGCTGCAAATGCATTGGTAGATAAATCATCAGTTGTAAATCTTGGATCTGTTATCGATTCTGAAGTTGTGGTTGAGGGTAACTCTTTAATTAGTGGTTCAATAATTGGAAAGGGTGCAAAAATAGGTAGAGATTGCAAAATAATTGACTCAATCATTGCTCCGCAGACCCAAATTGAGGCGGGAATGGTTGTAATTTCCAATTATCTGGGCTTTTAATCTTCTCAATCTGGCCTATCTCGACTTGACTTAATCGAGTTACAAGCGTGTAATTCTCCTATAGGTGGGCACCCCTGGCCCTTGGAGCTGTCAGTTAAACAACTGCCAGATCGCGAAAACATAAGGAGAGTTATGTCAGATCAAAATGCGGCACTTGCCGCTCTCGTAGTTTCATCGGAGCAACTTTCATGGCAGGAGCGAGCATTATGTGCTCAAACAGATCCTGAGGCTTTTTTCCCAGAAAAGGGTGGATCAACTAGAGAGGCCAAGCGCGTGTGTCTGTCCTGTGAGGTGCGATCTGAGTGCCTTGAGTACGCCTTAGCTCATGATGAGCGATTTGGAATTTGGGGCGGATTATCAGAACGTGAACGCCGCCGCTTAAAGCGCCGCAGCGCTTAAAATAACGGGTGGCTGAAAAGGCGAACACCGGGGCGCAAGCTCGATTAGAGGATCAGTTTGTAACTGCAATTCTTGTTACTCACGATGGTGCACCTTGGCTCAGCGAGGTAGTCGCAGCACTTTCTTCTCAAAAACATTTACCAGATCAAATAATCGCAGTAGATACTGGTTCAATTGATGGTTCAGTAAAATTATTAAGTAATGCTGGATTAGAGGTAGTTAAAAAATCAAGGAGTACTGGTTTTGGCGCAGCGGTAAATGCTGCAGTTGAGCGATTGCCTAAAATCAAAGTGGATGATGGTGATGATGAATGGCTTTGGATATTACATGATGACTGCGCGCCAGATCGGAATGCATTAGCTAAATTATTGGAAGCATCGCTTGATCGGCCACAGGTTGGTATTGCCGGACCAAAAATCTTAGGTTGGTATGACCGCAAACATATTTTAGAGGCTGGTATAAGTATTACTGAAAATGGTACCCGGTGGACTGGATTAGAAAATCGAGAACATGATCAAGGACAACGTGATGATATTGAAGATGTACTAGCAGTTTCGACAGCTGGGATGTTGATTAAGCGCTCGCTCTTTTCAGAACTTGGTGGATTTGATCCAAGTCTTGAGTTATTTAGAGATGATGTTGATTTAGGTTGGCGAGCACATATCGCTGGCCATTCAGTCATATGTGTTGGTGAAGCAGTGGTTTATCACGCTGAAGCCTCATCTTCAGAGCGACGCTCTATTGATGTTAAAGATGCAATTTTGCACCGGCCATTACTTCTTGATCGAAGAAATGCTGCGTTTGTATTACTTGCAAACTCTAGTTGGTGGATTTTGCCATGGGTAGCACTTCAACTATTAGTTACCTCAATAGGCAGATCTATAGTTTATTTATTAGCAAAACTACCAGGGTATGCCGCTGATGAAATTGCCGCGATTGGATTATTAATATTTAAACCAGCAGATTTAATAAAATCTAGAAGATATAGAAAAAAGAATAAATTGTTGACGGCCCGAGTTATAAAACCATTTATTCCACCTAGGGGTGTTCAAATTCGATCCGTAATAGAGAGAATCTCCTCCTCATTACTAATGGCATTTAGATCAGAAAAAACAGATTATCCAATTACAACTGCGAGAAGTTATTCTGATATTGGAGTTATTGATGAAAATTTTGATGAAGTTGAGTTTGTTTCAACTAAGAGTTTTAGTAAAATTCGTTCCTTAATTAAACAACCCGTTTTATTTGGTGTTTTACTCACATTAGCAATCAGTATTCTTTATGCACGTAATCGTTTTGGTTCCCTTTCAGGTGGGGCACTTGCAATTGCACCAGACAGTGCAATGCAGTTAATTACCTCATATGTTAATTCCTGGCACATTGTTGGATTAGGAAGTAGTAATCCAGCACCGGCTTGGCAGCCAATTATTGGAATTTTATCCGCAGTAACCGCTGGTAACCCTCAAATATTTTTAGCTATTTTAATGTTTTTGACCCCAATTTTATTATTTGTATTAAGTTATCAAACTGCAAGATCATATATTTTGACTAAATATTCAGCTGTGCTTGTCGCATTTTTATATGCATTTTCACCTGTGGTTTTAACCTCAATAAATCAAGGCCGTATTGGGACAATTATGATTGCAATTTTGCTACCGCTACTTCTTAATATGTTCAAAAAAAATCTAGGTGCATCAGATTTAAGTTGGCGTAGAGTTTTTAGTATATGTATAGTTGCGGGTTTGGCTACGGCATTTTCACCAATTTTTTTGATGGGCTGGCTGGTATTCCATTTAACTTTTTTGATAAATTACTATTTTACCGAAAATAAATGGCAAGAAACTCAATGGCAAAAAATTGTTAAAAATCTTCAGAATAATGAGATAAAAAAGCGCATAATTCTTATGGTTACGCCGTTTTTAATGAATATTCCAATCTCTCTATCGCTTTTGTCTCATCCAGTTTCATCATTGCGCGAGCCTGGGCTGAGCATAGAATCTGGTAACCAATTCTCAATTCTATTTTTTAATCCAGGTGGAATTAGTGCGCCCGGACTTTTCATTCTTGCCCCATTTACAATTTATTTATTGATTTGCTTAATATCATCGGATCAGCGTAAACCTGCAACTGTCGCATTATTAGCTATCTTAAGTGCTGTAACTCTTAGTTCTTATTACTTGCCAGGAAACAGCAGTCACGCAGAGCGAGTATGGAGTGGTCCATTAATAATTTTTGCACAAATTCTTGTGCTCTTATCATTTTTTGCGATCGGTGAGCGAATAATTCCACAATTGCGAAATTCTAATTTTGGATATAAGCACGTCGTTTCTGCGCTAATAGCACTACTAACTATTTTTTCAATTGTTTCTCTTTCACTTTGGTCAGCTACGGTAGGAGCTAATTCCTTACTAAGAACTGACCAAGAACGGGTGATCCCAGCTTTTATAACAGATTTAGCTAGCACAAGTGAAAAGCCAAAAACTTTAGTGATTCGCAAGAGTTCAGATCGATTACAGTATTTCATAACTCGTGGAGGAGATTTACAATTAGGTAATGCTGATGTTGCGAGTAAGACGCCAGAGCAGGTGCATAAGGCAATTGTTGATTTAGTAAATGGGGTTGGATCTAGTAGTGGTCAAGTACTTGGCTACTATGGAGTGCAATATGTTTTTATGAAAAACCCAGCAGACGCTGGTTTGGTTAGAACAATTGACGGGATTGGTGGATTTACTCGTAGCTCTGCTACAAAGGATGGAGTTGTTTGGAAAGTTGATAAATCGCATGCCAGAGTTACATTTCAAAACAATCTTGGTATTTTTATACCGTTAACATCAATGGATGTTTCATCCGCTACCTATGTTTCAGGAGCCGGAACCGTTCTACTTGCTGAAAAATTTGATAAGTCCTGGCACTTACTTTTAGATGGCAAACTGATTGCCTTAGAGCAACATCAATTTGGTATACCAATGTTCAAAATTCCAAATGCTGGAAATATCTCCCTAACCCATGATGGAACTTCTCGAAGGGCTTGGATTTCACTCCAGCTTATAATTGTTTTTTCAGTAATCGTTTTAGCTCTACCAGCTGGACGCAAACGCCGAGAGGTCCCCCTTGAGGAGCTGGTATGAAATATAAAATAGTTAGTTTGAGGCAGATGGCTCTCGTTGTAGTTTTAGTATTATTAGCCTTGTTAACTTACTTTGCACCAGAAAAAAGTAAACAGGTTGTTTTGACTTCAACATATCCTGCAACTGTGTGTCCTGCGATAGATAATAAAGTTTCCTCGATAGCAGCACTCACCAATTCAAAAGTTAAAAGGCGCTTAATAGACGGGAATAGTAAAAAACTAAATCCAGGTAGAAGTAGTGCGATCGTGCTATCAAAGAATGCTCTTTTAGTTGAGGGAAATTCTGGCACCGCACTTACCTTCGCTAATAATGGTTGGAAATCAGTTGTACCTTGCTCGGTTAGTAATGGACAACAATGGTTTATAGGTGGTTCTGGAACATTAACGAGTAAGTCTGTCTTGTACGTAGTAAATAGCGGGTTTAGTGAATCAGTTGTTGATGTTGAGCTATTTACACCTAATGGTCCAATTGAGCCGAAAAGCGTAACTATTCCACAAAACTCTACTAAGAAGTTATCGCTCGATACTCTTGTTCCAGGTGAAGACACAATTGCAATCGGCGTAAAGACTGTATCTGGTCGAGTTAGTTCTTATTTATTTGATGAGCGAAAAAAAGGACTTAAATCTCTTGGAGCTGACTTTGTTGCTCCTGTTGGAACTTCTAGTAAGAAATTAACTATTGCGGCAATATCTGGATTAACTGGTAACTTAATTAACAATAATAATTCCGTAGCACACTCACTCCGCTTGCTAGTTCCCGGAAGTATTGATGCAAATGTTGACATTACCATCAATTCAAAAGATGGCATTTTTGTTCCCGTCGGACTTTCACAATTCAAAGTTAAAAGTCAGAGAGTAATGAATATTCCGCTAACTTTTGCACCGACTCATCAATACTTCTCAATAATTATTGATTCAGATAAACCTATACTTGCTTCAGTACTATCAAATTTTGTTTATGGAAAAAGTAGTGAGATTGCTTGGGCAACTGGAGCCGATTCTTTATCAAAGTGGAGTGCTAATTTGACGGGCTCAAAGCCAATACTTACTTTTTCCGGTAAGCAAATAAAAGTTTCCATCAGCGCAACTGGTGCTAATGGTAAAAAGATTTCAGAGAATATTTCTGGTTCTAACTTTGCTATTTGGAAGGCTCCGATTGGCTTAAATCGTTTACAGGTTACCGCCAAAGGTAAGGGCGTCACTGGTGGGGTAATCTTTATGCCGGAGGTTGGAAGTATAGGTAGCAGCTACATTCCTATGAATAATGGTGCTAATTTAGAAACAGCAGCAGAGCCAATTGCCGATGCGAGTGTTATTACACGGGGCTAAATCCCAACTTTTATACCTAGAGAGCATTAACCTGTTCATATGAGAAAGTTATCGGGGCGCAGATGTTCTAGAGCAAGCTGTACAAATGCTGCAATTAAAACCCTTACTTACATCTATTCTGACTCCACAGCTGTTCTTGGCCCGCTATCAACTTATGCAGAACCTCATAATTATGATCTTTGTACGGTTCATAGCGAGAGATTGACTGTGCCAGTGGGCTGGAATGTAATTAAAGAAGAGGTTATTGATCAGAACAATGGTCCAAGCGAAGAAGATTTAATGGCAATTGCAAATGCGGTGCGAGAAGTAGCTAATTCCGATGTTACTAGTAAATCAATGCAACCCGAGTTGGGTAGACGCGGTCACTTACGAGTACTACCGTCAAACTAATTTTTAATTTCTTTATCCAACCTCTAAGTTAAGAGTCTTATGTTAGAAAAAATAATCAAGGCATATGACATTAGAGGTTTAGTTAAAGACCAAATTACTCCTGATTTTGCTTTTTCACTTGGAGTGGCATTTGCTAAATTCTTAGAGTTTGAGCGAGAAGCTCCCACAATTGTGGTGGGAGAAGATATGCGCCCATCATCACCACTTTTAGCTGATGCATTTACAGACGGAGCAAATAGTCAAGGTATGGATGTAATTAGAATCGGCTTAGCCTCAACCGATATGTTGTACTTTGCCTCCGGAAAGTTAAATCTTCCAGGAATTATGTTCACTGCTAGTCATAATCCTGCTCAATATAACGGTATGAAATTGTGTAAAAGCGGTGCCAGACCAATTGGGCAAGATACTGGTTTATTTAAGATTCGAGAGTTAATTGAAAATGGGGCACCAATTTCAATTAGGCCAGTAGGTACATCTCGTAAACAGGATTTGTTAAAGGAGTATGTCGATTACTTATTATCACAATTTCCAAAGAATGCTTTTAAGAAACGAAAACTTAAAGTTGTAATTGATGCCGGCAATGGTATGGCTGGATTTACAGCTCCGGCGGTTATGGCAAAGTTAAATATTGAACTTATTCCTATGTATTTTGAATTAGATGGAAATTTCCCAAATCATGAAGCAAATCCAATCGAAGCTAAGAATCTAAAAGATCTTCAGAAGCGGGTAAAAAAAGAGAAAGCTGATATTGGTTTAGCTTTTGATGGTGATGCAGACCGGTGTTTCTTGATTGATGAGTTAGGTCAGTTAGTTAATCCTTCTGCATTAACTGCATTGATTGCAGTGCGAGAATTAAAGGCGCATCCCGGGGCCAGTATTATTTATAATCTAATATCATCAAAAGCCGTTCCGGAGGTAATTGCCGAGAATGGTGGGGTAGCGATTCGAAGTCGAGTAGGGCATTCGTATATTAAGAATCTAATGGCTCAAAGTGGTGCAATTTTTGGGGGCGAGCACTCAGGTCATTTCTATTTTAATGATTTCTGGCGAGCTGATTCTGGAATGCTTGCAGCGCTTTATGCACTTGCAGAACTTATGGGCAGCAGTGCTACTCTTTCAGATTTACTTAAACCTTATAATCGATATTCGTCGAGCGGTGAAATAAACAGTAAAGTAAAAAATGTCACAAAATCTATTGAAATAGTCCGAAGTAATTATCAAAATCAGTATCAAGTTGATGAGTTGGATGGGCTAACTGTGACTGCAGACAGCTGGTGGTTTAACCTTAGGCCGTCAAATACCGAGCCTTTACTTCGGTTAAATGTTGAGGCAAATACTGAAAAAGAGATGGTGAAAATTAGAGATACAGTCTTAGCCCTGATCGAAAGATGATAATTATCTACCAGCAGGGTATCTTTATCCCCTAACCATTAATTAATAGCCATTAATTGAAAGTCGATTTCATAGGAGAGTAAATGAGCACAGCAACTGTAATAAAAAATGATGTTGCTAATCCTGCGCTAGCTAGCGAAGGAAAGAAAAGAATTGAATGGGCCGCACGTAATATGCCCGTGCTTGCACAAATAAAAGAGCGTTTTGCAAAAGAAAAGCCATTTGCTGGGGTGCGAATTGCTGCATGTATGCACGTGACCACAGAGACTGCAAATTTAATGTTGGCATTAAAAGCAGGTGGAGCAGATCTTGCACTTTGTGCTTCAAATCCGCTTTCTACTCAAGATGACACAGCTGCTGCATTAGTTTATGAATATGGAATTTCAGTTTTTGCAAAGAATGCTGTGGATCGTGATGGTTATTATGGTCACTTAAATTCTGCATTAGATATTAAACCGCAATTGGTATTTGATGATGGATGTGATTTAGTAAACGTGCTTCATACTTCCCGTAAAGAGTTAATTGAAGGAGTTTTAGCCGGATGTGAAGAAACAACAACAGGAGTTATTCGACTAAGTCAGATGGCAAAAGATGGCGCATTAAAGTTCCCAATGATCGCAGTTAACGATACTGACACTAAGCACATGTTTGATAATAGATATGGAACTGGCCAATCAACATTTGATGCCATTTTCCGTGCAACTAACACGTTAGTCGCTGGGAAAATCGTAGTAGTTGCTGGTTTTGGTTATTGCGGTAAAGGTGTTGCAGAGCGCGCAAAAGGTCTTGGTGCTGAGGTAATTGTTACTGAGATTGATCCAACAAAAGCACTAGATGCACTAATGCAGGGTTTTCGAGTCATGCCTATGACAGAAGCTGCTGCAATTGGTGACCTATTCATAACTGTTACAGGTAACCGAGACGTTCTGCGCGATGAACATTTTAAGCAGATGAAGGATGGTGCAATTCTTGCCAATTCCGGCCATTTTGATGTTGAGATAGATGTGGCTTGGCTTGAGAAAAATGCAAAACAAAAGAATTCAAAGATGCGCCATCAAACAGATGAATATGTAATGGCAAATGACCGTCGTATCCTATTAATTGCAGAGGGCAGGCTTGCTAATTTAGGTGCTGCAGAGGGGCATCCAGCTTCAGTAATGGATATGTCATTCTCAGATCAAGCATTAACCGCTGAGTGGCTTCTAAAAGAAGGTAAGGATTTGGCAGCGGGCCTTCATGAAGTTCCTGTTGCAATTGATAAAAATGTAGCTAAATTAAAGTTAGAAAGCATGGGTTCTTCGTTAGATGTATTAACTCCAGCACAGGAGCTTTACTTGAATTCCTGGGAACACGGTTCCTAAATGCCATTAGTCATGGTCGTTGATGACGATCAAGACTTAGCGGAGATGCTGAGCATTGTATTAACTGGTGCTGGCATGGAAGTTGATTTAGTAAATAGAGGCGATCAGGTCATGAGTTTATTTAATTCTCATACGCCAGATTTAGTATTACTTGATGTTATGTTACCTGGCATTGATGGAATTGAAGTTTGTAAAATAATTAGAGAAAAATCTATGGTCCCAATCATCATGCTAACAGCCAAAGGGGATACGCATGATGTTGTTTTAGGTCTTGAAGCTGGCGCTGATGACTACATGATTAAACCTTTTAAACCACAAGAGCTAGTAGCACGAATAAACACAAGACTTCGAAGAAATGCAAAGATAGGAACACTTTCAATTTGTGATTTAATTATCGATCAAATGGAACATAAAGTTTCAAAAAATAATAAAGAAATTGCATTAACCCGCTTAGAGTTTGATCTATTAGCAGCACTTGCAAAAGAACCTGGCCGTGTATTTACAAGAGAGGCGCTGCTAAGTGAAGTTTGGGGCTACCAGCATGCTGCTGATACCAGATTAGTAAATGTGCACGTACAAAGATTGCGTTCCAAAGTTGAGTCGGATGCGGATAATCCAGAGTACATTTTAACTGTTCGTGGGGTTGGGTATAAAGCGGGGGCGGCAAAGGCTTAATATGGTATTTAGTAAGCTTAAGATTAAGCAGTCGCTTAGTTTAAAAGTATTACTATCAAGTCTAACTCTTGCATTTCTAATCATTTCGGTAATTGGTATAGCAATCCACAATAGAATCTCATCAGTAATCATTAATGAAAAAATATCAATTTCAAAAATTGAAACCAAAACTGCACTACAACTTGCTCAAGCAAATTTTAATAATGCTAAATTTAAAAGTGATGAAACCCTAAATAAAGTTATTCAAGACTTTATTAAGTCAAGCGAAGAAGATGGCTTAATTTCTGGACGTGAAACAGTTGTTTTACCATTTTCTAAAGACAACAAGGTTACAAATATCTATCAAACCGGTACTACATTATTGGCACTAAACTCAATTCCTAATGAATTTAGAGACCGCACAAAATCTTCTAATCAAATATTAGTTGAAAAGATAACAGTTAAATACTCAAAGGGTACTGATTTTCCGGGTTTTATCATTGGAGGAAAAATAAGTATTCCTAGAACTGGAGTATATGAAATATATTATATTTTTAAATTAAATGAGCAATATAATACGATTCATAACCTAACTAGTATTTTAATTTTAGCTGGTTTCTTATTAATTTTACTTATTGGTTTAAGTACTCAGTTTGTAATTCGACAGGTGGTAGCCCCGGTTCAGGCAGCTGCAGTGGTAGCCGAAAAGTTTACGCAAGGCGATTTCACGAGTCGTATGGCTGTTTCTAGTGAAGATGAATTAGCAAGCCTTGGTAAATCATTTAATGAAATGGCAGTATCAATTCAGCAACAAATTTATCGACTTGAAAACCTATCGTTGCTACAACAAAGATTCGTATCTGATGTTTCTCACGAACTTAGAACTCCACTAACAACACTCAGAATGGCAGCTGAAGTAATTTATCAAGAAAAAGGAAATTTTGACCAAAATATTGCCAGAAGTAGCGAGCTTTTGATTAATCAGATTGATCGCTTTGAGCTATTGCTTTCAGATTTACTTGAGGTTAGTCGATTTGATGCCGAGGCGGCAGCATTAGGTATCTCTACACTAAATATCGTCAATGTAGTGAGAAAAACAGTTGATTATCTTCATCCGAGCAAATCTGCTTTATTTGAAATCGTAGCCTCTAAGGAAGTAATTGAAATTGAAGCTGATCAGCGAAGAGTTGAGCGAATACTTAGAAATTTAGTTACAAACGCTGTTGACCATGGGGAAGGGAAAAAAGTAAGAATTGAAATTACAGATAGTGAAAATGAAGTTGCAATTGGCGTTCGGGATTACGGCATAGGTTTTAGAGAGGAGGATGGACCGTTTCTATTCGATCGTTTCTGGCGAGCAGACCCTTCTCGAGCTAGGAGTAGTGGTGGAACTGGTCTTGGGCTTTCAATTGCACTCGAGGATACAAAGCTGCACCAGGGTCAATTACTAGCCTGGGGTAGACCTGAAAAGGGAGCTCACTTTGTTTTAACCTTGCCAAAAAGCCATGGTAATTCTGTTCAATCATTTCCAATTAAATTGACACCAGAAGAATAAGTATCAACAGATATAGAATATTTACAAAACAATAACCTTTTCTGCTACACATTCAATATGGTCAAATCTCTATTGAGTCTTAAAGAGTTAATTTACCCCGCTGTATGTATAAGCTGTGAGCGATATGGGAAAGCAATTTGCTCAACATGCGAAGCTGATTGGTTAGCTAAATGTAAAAAAACTAAAGTACTTGGGATTGATCACTATTTTGTCACAGATTATAATAATTTCAGTTCGAAAATTATTTTAGCTGCAAAAGAAGATGGAAATAAGCTAGCTATTCAACTTATATCTATTTCAATTGCAAACTCAATAAAATTTGCAATTCAGGATAGAAAACTAATAAAAGAAATTGATTTAGTAACGATTCCTTCCCAGAAAAGTGCTATTAAGAGCAGGGGAAGAGATCATATAAGTGTGCTAGCGATTGAGGTTGTTCGACAGTTATTACGTTTGGAAATTAGTGCAAATTATTTACCCCTACTAGAAGTTGCAAAGATATCTATGGACCAAAGTAATCTCAATAGCAAAGAGCGAAAAGAAAACATGAAATATGCCTTCAAGGTCAGTAATTCACTAAACTCTCAGACTGGCATTTTTTTGATTGACGATCTAATTACCACCGGAGCATCCGTGCAGGAGGGGCTACGGGCGCTAAATGATGCCAAAATCACCATTAATGCGATAATTACTGCGTGTGCGGTGGGGCGTAATTTTCTAATACGATAAGCCACTAAGTATTTATCCAATCAAAATTAGTCATCAGTAGAGGAGCTTTGTGGGTTTACTAGACAAGGTCTTGCGCGCTGGTGAGGGTCGAGCCATAAAAGAGCTTGCAAAAATTGCTCAGCAAGTTAATAAATTTGAGGCAGAAATTTCATCACTAGACGACCAATCTCTTCGAGGTAAGACAGATTCATTTAAAGAACGAATTTCTAAAGGTGAAACGTTAGATTCTATTTTGCCAGAAGCCTTTGCTGTTGTGCGCGAAGCCGCAAAACGTACATTGGGCCAACGACATTATGATGTTCAATTAATGGGTGGTGCAGCTCTGCACAAAGGCAATATTGCTGAGATGCGCACCGGTGAAGGAAAAACTTTAGTTTCAACATTACCTGCATATTTAAATGCTCTTACCGGTGAAGGTGTACACATTGTTACCGTAAATGATTATTTAGCAGAGCGTGATAGTGAATGGATGGGGCGTGTTCACCGTTTCTTAGGTCTTAAAGTTGGTGTAATTCTTGCCAGTATGTCTCCAGCTGAGCGGCGTGAAGCATATGCAGCTGATATTACTTATGGAACAAATAATGAATTTGGTTTTGATTACTTAAGAGATAACATGGCATGGTCACTTATAGATTGTGTACAGAAATCACATAATTTTGCAATTGTTGACGAAGTTGACTCTATCTTAATTGACGAAGCAAGAACACCTTTGATTATCTCTGGACCTGCAGATAAAGCAACCAAATGGTATGTTGAATTTGCAAATATAGTTTCAAGATTAACTCGTGATACACATTATGAAGTCGATGAGAAAAAACGTACCGTTGGAATCCTAGACGAAGGAGTTAGCAGGGTAGAAGAGGCGCTAGGCATAGAGAATCTGTATGAAGCAGCAAATACGCCAATGATTGGATACCTCAATAATGCAATTCGAGCCAAAGAGCTATTTAAGCGTGATAAAGATTACGTAGTAATGAATGATGAACTATTAATTGTTGATGAACATACCGGTCGAATGCTTGCTGGTCGTCGTTACAGCGAAGGTCTACATCAAGCCCTTGAAGCAAAAGAACGTATTGAAATCCAAGATGAAAACCAAACCCTTGCCACTATCACCCTTCAGAACTACTTCCGCCTATATAAAAAACTTGGCGGTATGACCGGTACTGCCATGACCGAAGCGTCTGAATTTATGCAGATCTATAAGTTAGGCGTTATCCCAATACCTACTAATAAGAAAATGCAGCGAATTGATCAATCAGATTTAATTTATAAGTCTGAAATAGGTAAATTCACTGCAGTTGCTGAGGATATTGCCGCACGAAATAAAAAAGGTCAACCAGTATTGGTAGGAACTGTAAGTGTTGAAAAATCTGAAGAACTTTCAGCTATTCTAAAACGTCGTGGTATTGCTCATGAAGTTTTAAATGCTAAGCAGCATGAACGTGAAGCTGCAATTATTGCTAGAGCTGGAACAGTTGGCGCGGTTACTGTTGCTACCAATATGGCTGGTCGAGGCACTGACATTATGCTTGGTGGAAATCCCGAATTCATGGCCGATTTTGAATTACAACGTCAAGGATTAAATCCTACGGAAACTCCAGAAGAGTATGAAAAAGCTTGGCCTAATGAGATTTTAAAACAAAAAACAGCAGTAGAGAAAGAGCATGAGACTGTTGTTTCGTTGGGTGGACTTTATGTACTAGGAACTGAGCGACATGAGTCTCGTCGAATTGATAATCAGCTTCGTGGACGTTCTGGTCGTCAAGGAGATCCGGGTGAGTCAAGATTTTATTTATCTCTACAGGACGAACTTATGCGTAGATTTAACTCTGGCTTAGTTGAAAGATTCCTAGGTGCAGCTGGCATGCCTGAAGAAACACCACTAGAGTCAAAAATTGTTAGTAATGCAATTAAGTCAGCACAAACTCAGGTGGAATCATTAAACTTTGAAATGCGCAAGAATGTACTCAAGTATGACGATGTTATGAATAAACAGCGTGAAGTCGTCTACTCAGAGCGCCGCGAAGTATTAGAGGGTGCTGATATTAAGGATCTAGTGCGTAAATTCCTAAATGAAACTGTAACTGCATATGTAGATGCTGCAACAGCGACTGGGGTGGCTGAGGATTGGGATCTTGAAACACTTTGGGTAGCACTTAAAGCTCTATTTCCAATCTCATTCACAGCAACCGACCTACTAAATGAAATTGGTGGCCAGTCAGCGCTAGATAGTGATTTCTTACTTGATCGAATCTTGGCTGAAGCTAATAAAGCCTATGAAAAAAGAGAGAGTGAACTTTCTCCAACTGTTATGCGAGAGTTAGAGCGAAAAATATTACTTTCTGTACTTGATCGAAAATGGCGTGAGCACCTTTATGAAATGGACTACCTGCAAGAAGGAATTGGTCTGCGCGCTATGGCTCAGCGAGATCCATTAGTTGAGTACCAGCGCGAAGGCTATGATCTATTTTCTGCAATGATGGATGCAATCAAAGAAGAGTTAGTCGGGTTCTTGTTCAATGCAGAGGTACAAGTTGAGGGCGATCAAGTAGGTGCAAAAGGGCTCACTCCGGCACCAGCTCCGGTAGCACAACTTCAATATTCCGCAGCGGAGATTGAACCAAATACTGCTGGAGGAACATCAAAAAATGCACCTTGCCCATGCGGTTCTGGTAAAAAATACAAAAGATGTCACGGACAAAGCTAAAGCAAATTTAATTCCGTACATACCCATTTTTTATCAACCCCTTCAAATCGCAATGTGAGTGATCGAACCCGATCTTTTATTCGTAGAGTTGCAGTAACTTCAAGTACACCCTCTATTGGTTGGCTTAAATAAATTTTACGTATTTGGCATGGGTGATCCAATTGACTACCATACTTAATTATTCTGTTTATAACAGATCTATGGCAATTCTTAGATAGCTGTATTGTGCCCCTTCTGCCAGACCATATTTCAATCACTGAAATAATGAAACTTTCACTCCATTCATAGAGGTTAGGCAATTCCGAGAGTGCTGAAGGTGTTGATGCGAAGTTTGGATGAGTCCACTCTTTGCCGAACTCTTTATCTATTGAAGGTACTAAATATAATTTTTTATTATTATTTAATGTTGGTGTTGATATTGATTGCGAAATCGTCATGTCGCTACCTTTATCAATCAAGTAGCAAAATGGATCATCCGAAAGGATGATATTTTGAGTAAAGATTTATGCTAAAAAGTTGGCATGAAAATTTCAAATTTAGATATTCTAAAAAACTCTAGATTAGCCATGGGACTGGCACTATTTATTATCGCAATCGCATCTGGACAATTGATTGCAAGAGAAGCTAATCGGACAGTAATGGTTTGGGCAACCCAGGGTGACCTAGCACCCGGTCAATTGATCAGCGAGATAGATGTAAAGCCGGTTGCAGTTCTTCTGCCTGAGTCAGCCAAGAACTATTTATCCGCAAAAGCAGAAATTATTGGAGCATTAGTTCTAACACATTTAAGCAAAGGAGACTTAGTTCCAACAGCTTCTATTACAAAGTCTTCCCAACCTTTAGACCAAAGATTTGTTCCACTTACTTTAGATCTTAATGATATTCCAATTGACTTGGTTAGGGGTGAAGTTGTTGATATATACGCAATCCCAAATAAAGATTCAAAATTAATAGCGGCACCGCAATTAGTGGCAGCAAATATCTCAATCTCAAATGTCTTAGAACGAAATAATTCCGGCAAGGCCAGTGTTTTAGTGATTCTAAGTAATGATGAAGTTATTCCAACTCTTCAATTGCTCGCTGATAGTAGGTTAGTTATTGTTCGAAGCATCTGAATTAAAACTAAATCTTGTTACTGCCATTAGTAGCAGTGATCAAGAGGAAATAGTTGCTTCACTATTGTATTCTCAAGGTTGCAACATAATTTATAGAGCGATAACCCCCGCATTACTAACTGAATTTATCAATAAAACTGAGATCGCTACCAGCGTCTTATATTCTAAAGATTTTGGATCAGAATTTGAGATAAATAATCTAATAAATACTTTTAAGCAGCACCGGTTCATTTTAATTGAGAAAAAATTTGATCCAGCTCAATTACTTCATGAGCTTGCTAAAATTTCTCGGCCACCATTATTTCATGTATTACCTAAAAATGAGAACTTGGCTACAGTAATGGGCTCACCATCCTCACCAGGAATCTCAACACTTTCAAACCACATAGCACCGCACCTTAAGGCAACATTAATAGTATCAACTCATCATAATTTGCGACCATCGAGCGGAAATAAGTTTATTCAAATTTCAGCCACTCATCTCGGCGAGAAAATTGAGGAGCTTTCTAGTAGTAAATTGATAATTGATGGTGGAAATACAGTTTCTTTAACAAGCACTTTGGCAGATCGAAGAGTAAATGCTCAGTGGCTTAGTCAGAGCCTTAACTGCAGCAAGTCAATTATTTACGTAACCAAATCTGATGAAAATGGTATTTTGTATTTAAAGGATTTTATTGAAGATTATTCTAATCTGGTAAATCCTCCTAATTTAATATGTGTGTTAAATCAACAAAAATTTGATCGATATGGACAGGTTGTTCAAAAGCAGTTTTTGGAGCTAACAAAATCCTGTTTAGCAGTTCAAATGCCTTACGACCTTCGCACTATTCGGGCAGCTACCTTTCCGTCAAAAAAGTATTACTTGTGGCGAACTACTGCCTTTAGTAAGCAGATTGCCAAAATTGGTGAATATCTTAAGTAGTTCTGGCTCTACCATTAGCCAATGGCCACCTTTGTAGAGTTAATCTCGGAAAACTCAAAATTATCCGACTCCGAAATTGAGCACCTTGCTGAGCTTGTTGTTGAGTGGCGTTTGTTAGCAGATCTATCTTTTGCAGATTTAGTACTTTGGTTACCAGTTAGAAAAGATCAAAAATCTTGGCCAGAAGGCTATGTAGCAATTGCTCAAATAAGGCCAACAACGGCTGCTACAGTTTTTAGCAATGATTTAATTGGATCAACAATTGCCTGGGGAGTGCGTCCGAGAATAGATCAAGCTTTATCGGATGGTGAAATATTAAGAGATACCGAACCAGAATTAATCGGTGAGATAATGATTAAAGAGGAGACCATCCCAGTTATTTTTGGTGGCAAAACCTTAGCTGTCATTTCAAGACATCGAAATGCTGATTTAATGAGATTGCCATCCAAACTGGAATTAAATTATCGGGAGATTGCACACAAAATATTTCAGATGGTTGCTGATGGCAACTTCCCAATCAGAAATAGTATTTATAATTCCGAATCCGCCCCTCGAGTTGGAGATGGATTAATTAGATTAGATGTCAATGGAACTATCTTTTTTGCCAGCCCAAATGCCCGATCAGCTTTGAGTCGAGTTGGATATCAGAATGAATTAGAGAAAGAAAACTTAGGTGAAGTATTTGCCAGTCTTAAAAAAAGCGGTAATCAACCAACCGATGAATCTTGGCAAACACTTCTGAGTGGAAAATTTCTACGTAGAGCAGAATTTGAAAACCAAGATGGTGTTATCGATATTTTAGTGATCCCATTAACTCAAGGAGATGATCGAATTGGTGCGATAGTTTTACTTCACAATGTAACTGAACTTAGAAATCGTGATCGCGCACTTATTACTAAGGATGCAACAATTAAAGAGATTCATCACCGAGTAAAGAATAATCTTCAAACAGTATCGGCGTTGCTCAGATTGCAATCTAGGAGAGTAGAGGATCCAATTGCTAGCGCTGCTTTATCGGAGGCAGTGCGAAGAGTGGCTTCAATTGCCCTTGTTCACGAAACTTTGTCTAACCAATCATCTGAATCGGTCGAGTTTGATCAGGTTTTTGAGCGAATAATTAAAAATGCTATTGAACTAAATCCCAGAAAAATTACTTTCAAAAAAGTTGGAACTTTTGGATTTTTTGACTCTAAGATTGCCACCGCACTTTCTTTAGTTGTTACTGAGCTAATTCATAACGCACTCGAGCATGGTTTAAGTGACTCCGGAGAATCACTGACAGTTGAAATAAATAATGATGGTAATTTATATACCGTAGCGGTGTGTGATGATGGGTCTGGGCTACCGAGCGATTTTAATTTAGAAAAATCAGCTAATTTAGGTTTGCAGATTGCTAATACATTAACCAAAAATGAGTTAAATGGGAGCATTAGATTATTTAGAGATGGCTCACAAACAAGAGGTGAAATAAGGTTTAAAACTAGTTAAGACTAGAAAGAGGTTTGATTTTCCATCTGGCGCGCACGATTACGAGCTGCTCTACGTTTCATTGCTCGGCGCTCATCCTCAGAAAGACCACCCCAAACACCAGCATCTTGACCACTCTCAAGGGCCCAAGCAAGGCATGGCTCTTTAACTGGACATCTATTACATATTTTTTTCGCATCTTCGATTTGAGCAAGTGCAGGCCCGGTATTGCCGACTGGAAAGAAAACCTCTGGATCCTCTTCGCGACAAGCAGCTTCATGTCGCCAATCCATAGGGCAGTCAACTCCTTCATTGAAATTGTAGATTTATATAAAATCAAAATTACGTGCCTTATTCTCTCGTTAATTTAATTAATAAACAAGGATATTTTGCTGAGAAGTATAAAAATATCAAAGATTTACACCACTTTAATGAGTAAAGATGTGCCCCCGGCAGGATTCGAACCTGCGCACCCGCCTCCGGAGGGCGGTGCTCTATCCCCTGAGCTACGGGGGCTGATTTAACAGCCAGCAGAGTGAAGGTTATCAGTAGCATAAATATGATTTTAGGATTTTTTGAGATTGCACACCCGTAATCTATGAGAGAGAATTAGCAGATGAGTGAAGCCGCATATTTTGCAACTGGATGCTTCTGGGGCGCGGAACGAAGATTTTGGCAATTAGATGGTGTTATTCAAACTTCAGTTGGTTACATGGGTGGTAATAAATCTGATCCAACATATAAAGAGGTTTGTACTGGTACAACAAATCACGCGGAGGTGGTTGAAGTAATTTACGATTCATCAATAATTTCATACGAAAAGCTTCTTGCAGAGTTTTGGGTAATGCATGATCCAACCTCCTTAAATCAACAAGGGGGAGATGTTGGTACACAATATCGGTCAGCAATATTTACCTCATCAAATGACCAAATGGATAAAGCACTTAGGAGTAAAAAAATTTATCAAGAAGAATTAAGTAAAAATGGCATGGATAAAATTGTTACTGAAATTACACCAGCTTCAAATACAATCTTTTGGCTTGCTGAGGAGTATCACCAAAAGTACTTAATTAAGAATCCAAATGGATACGATTGCCATTCTTCAACCGGAGTTGCCTATCCATTGGTTACATCAGGATCTCATGAATGAGATAACCCCTATAAATTCGAATGGCAAACCCTATCCAGTTGAGATTAATGAAGATGAATTAAGAAAAAGGATCGATCCACTTTCGTTTGATGTCTTAAGGAAATCTGCAACCGAAACTCCTTTTACTGGCGAATACACCGATAGTGAAACTATAGGCGTATATAGGTGTAAAGCTTGCAGCGCTGAATTATTTAGGTCAGAAACAAAATTTCACTCCGGATGTGGTTGGCCCTCATTTTATGCACCAACAGAGAAAGATGCTGTTGAGCTAATCGAAGATCGCTCGCTTTTTCCAAGAGTAAGAACAGAGGTTAGATGCGCTGCTTGTGGCTCTCACCTTGGTCATGTATTTACCGGCGAGGGATATGCAGTACCAACTGATCAACGTTGGTGTATTAATTCTGTTGCTTTAGTGCTTGAAGCAAAGAAATAGCCGTTCTGGGATGAGTTAGGCTCTGACCTATGAACCAAGATCATCAGTGGGAAAAATTATCTCTTGAAACCAAGGTTGTTGCAGTCGGTCGCCCGACAAAGGAATCTGATGGGGCTTTAAATCCACCGATCGCATTGAATTCAACCTTTCATGCAGGCGGCCCAGTTGGCTATGGCCGATACGGTAATGAAACTTGGAGTGCATTAGAAGATGCAATTTCTGCTCTTGAAGGTGGCCGAACTTTAATTTACGCATCTGGAATGGGCGCAATAACTTCAGTAATTTCTCAATTGCCTGAAGGTGGAGTAATTGTTGCCTCACATAATGGTTACCAAGGAACAACAACCATGCTTAAGAAAATGGATGAAGCCAAGAGAGTTAAAGTTAGATTTGTTGATTTAGCTGACACAGATGCCGTACTTGCAGCAATTCCTGGGGCGCAAATGATCTATTTAGAGTCGCCAACAAATCCTGCGATCGAAGTTGTAGATTTACCAAAGATTATTCCGGCAGGTAAAGCAGCTGGGTGCTTGGTTGCCGTTGATAACACTTTAGCTACACCATTGATCCAAAACCCATTATCACTCGGTGCTGACTTCTGCATTCATTCAGTGACTAAGTACCTATCTGGACATAGTGATTTAATTCTTGGTTCAGTAAGTACAAAAAATGAAACTTTTTACACCGGATTAGAGCAAGCTAGAAGATACGGCGGAGCAATTCCAGGTCCGTATGAAACCTGGTTGGCTTTACGCGGATTACGAACCTTTGCGCTAAGAATGCAACGATCTCAAGAAAATGCAATGGAATTAGCTAATAGATTAGAAGAAGATAAGCGAGTATTAAAAGTTAGATATCCTGGTTTAGCCACCGATCCTTATCATGCTCGAGCCAAATCCTTTATGAAAGGATTTGGAGCCATGATTTCATTTGAGGTCAAAGCTACCGTGGCTCAAATTGACCTTATGTGTGATGCATCTAAGTTGATTACTAACGCAACTTCCCTTGGTGGGGTTGAATCAATCTGGGAGCGCAGACGCAGATGGAAAACTGAGAGTGAAACAATTCCGGATAATTTAATTAGGTTCTCAGTTGGGATTGAAAATGTTGACGACTTATGGTCAGATATTCAATTTTCTTTTGTTGCTGCCAAGATTAGCTAAATGTCATTAATTGTTAGACAGGCAACGGAGGCTGATTTACCAGATATTTATCGATACATTCACGCACTTGCCGAGTATGAAAAAGCACCAGATGAAGTAGTTCTTTCAATTGCAGATTTGCAGCAATCTTTTTTTGGGCAGAGCCCTCAGGTTTATTGCTTACTATCTGAAGTAGGCGGTGTAGTAACTGGAATTGCAATTTGGCACTTAAATTACTCAACCTGGCTCGGAAAGCATGGAATGTACCTAGAGGACCTATTTGTTGATCCAATGTATCGAGGCAAGGGTCATGGAAAAGCATTATTAATAAAATTAGCTCAGATTTGTATAGAAAAGGGTTACCCAAGATTTCAATGGTGGGTACTAGATTGGAATCAACCAGCAATAGATTTCTATAAATCACTTGGCGCAGTAGCTATGGATGAGTGGACAGTATTTCGACTTACTGGGAGTTCACTTAAAAAACTCGCCACCGAAGGTTATTAGTTAGCATCATCTACAGGGAACTAGTAGATTTATCCCATGATAAAAGCATTCAAAAGATTATTAGCATTTATTGCCGGAATTTTAGTTGTATTCGGCGCTGCTAAAACTCTTTTTAATTGGCTAGCTCGCTCTGAAAAAGATGAGTATGAAGTATGGAGCGATGACGAAGAACGAGAAGATGCTTAATTGAGTACTGAATATATTCCCGGCTCATGCAACATTGGCAAAGGTGAAATTAGACGACGCCAGTTAGTCGCTCTAATCGGAATTTTTTTAACTTTCTCGAGTGCAACAGCGCTTCTAGCTACCAACCAAAGCCGAACAAATAGATTATCAATTTTTATTCCTGCTCTTATTTTTTCAATTGGATTTGTTCAGGCTAGGTCAAAGTTTTGTCTAGCGTATGGGCTTGCTGGAACCTTTAATTTTGAAAGATTAGGAAGGATTTCACGGGTTGAATCTGAGCAAGATCGAAAGGCAGATCGAAAAACTGCAATTATAATTTTGCTTAAATCTGCCGCATTAGCGGCACTTATCACTGCTTTATTTTTTATCTTACCTTTATAAATCTTCGTAACTAGATGGTAATTCTCCAACGTTTAAAAACTTTAAGTATTGTTCAGTTATTTCTTCAGGTTTTCCGCTAGCTAACATCTGGCCCTTATGCATCCAGATCGCGTGATCACATAACTCATTTAAAGAGGTTAGTGCGTGAGAAACTATCAAAATTGTTCGAGCCTCTGCGCACAGCTCTCGCATTCGATTAAATGATTTCTCCTTAAATGCAGCATCGCCAGCAGAAAGTGCCTCATCTAGTAGCAAGATATCTGGTGTCATATTTACTGCAACTGAAAACGCGACTCTGCTATACATACCATTGCTATAGGTACGAACTGGCATATCAATAAAACCCTCTGGTAGGTCGGCAAACTGGGCAATTGCATCGGTCTGACTTTCGATCTCTGCTCTACTCATTCCAGCAGCAAGCCCACCTAGGATTATGTTGTCACGGCCTGACAATGCTTGATTAAAACCCACTCCTAAAGCAAGCAATGTTGAGATCCGGCCATTAACTGCAATCTGCCCTGTTGTTGGTGGCAATATGCCAGCAATCGATCTCATTAAAGTTGATTTACCCGCTCCATTTGCACCAACAATTCCAAGGACTGAGCCATGCGGAATATCTAATGTTAAGTTTTTAACAGCTTCAACAGTTTTAGTTCTAACTCTTTCGCCACGACTTGCTCGCATGACTGCATTTTTTAAAGTCTTCTTTGATTCCACATTGATTTTGTAACTAATTGAAAGGTTTTCAATCTTAATTGCCAAATTATCTGGCATAGTAAATTCTTCTCTAGATGCGGACGGCAAAATCACGCTCCCTTGATATGAAGAAATATCCACCAAATAAAATTGCAAAAAGTGCCCAAACGGAGCAGCCAATTAATTGCCAAAGAGTTGGTGTCATACCATCGATCCAAATTCGCGAATTAGCTGAAAGTATTGGTCCAAGTGGGTTTAAATAAAGAATTATTCGATGCCAACCATTGAGCATATCTGGCTGCCAAAGGACAGGAGATGCATATAGCCAAATACGCATTATGTATGAAAGTAGCTTTGTCGTATCTCGGAAATAAACATTCATAGTTGCAAATAAAAGGGAAAGTCCAAAGCTAGTAATTATTAACAAAATAAGTAAAGGTGGAATTAATAGGTAGTTCCAGGTGAGTCCGGGTATTTCAGTATCTTTAATAAATGCTTTTCCAATTAAAACAATCGCAATATAGACCGGTAATGTAGGTAAAAACTGTCTAGCTGCGCTTATAGCACTAGAAAATGGCAGTAATGATCTGGGGAAAGCTTGATTTAATATTAAGCGCCCGCCGGATGTAATAGATTGAGCGCCAAGTAAAATACAGTTTTGAGCAAAATAAAAAGTAAATAGACCGATTAATATGTGACATAAGGTAGTAAAACTATTTGTCTGGCTCGATCCACCCCGAATGATCGTTACTAATAGAAAATATATCACTGCAAGAAATAGTGGATTAAGAACTAACCAAACCTTGCCAAGCTTAGATTCCAAATACTCTGCTTTATCTGAAAACTTTGATAACTCAGTAGCAAACTCCCTGCGTCTCCAAAACTCTGAAATGTATGGTTTTAAAGGCGGCAGGGTTGAGCGATGCGGTTTAAATACTTGAATCTTATTTGAGCCCTCAATCATGAGGGCTATTCTGCCACCTTTGATTTAGAACTAACGACCAGACTTGCAATTGTGGTTATTATCAAAGTTCCAATAATGACAATTAGCGAGAATTGAGTTGAAATCTCTGGGATTTCAATACCAAGAATCTTGTGAGTGCCGCCACCGTGAATCGCCTCAATTATCAACTTGACTCCGATAAATCCTAAAATTATTGCTAATCCCTGAGTTAAGTAAATCAATTTATTCATCAAGCCACCTAATAAGAAATAGAGCTGACGAAGCCCCATTAGAGCAAAAGCATTAGCCGTAAATACAATATATGGATCCTTTGTTAAACCAAATATTGCCGGAATTGAGTCAAGAGCAAAAATCAAGTCAGTAAAAGCAATTGCAACTAAAACAATAGTTAAAGGTGATGCACCTTTTTTTCTAAACCAAGTTATAAGTTTGCCTTCTTTCCACTCCTTTTCTCCTGATTCACTTATCAGTTTATAAGCGGTGTAGAGAAGGAATGCACCAAAAATATAAAAAACCCAAGAAAATCTTGAAATTGCTGCGCTGCCAAGTGCAATAAAAGTGCCACGTAAAATTAAAGCCATAATAATTCCAACTAATAAGACAAGTTGTTGCTTTGTTTTATCAATTTTAAACCTGGCGAGAATTAAGATAAATATAAATAGATTGTCTACAGAAAGTGAGTATTCAGTAATCCAGCCAGCAAAGAATTCACCACGCGCTTGGGTTGTGTTCCAAACTCCTAGGGAGTACCCAAAGGCGATCGCTGCACTTACATAAAAAATCGTCCAGGCTGCAGCCTCTTTAATAGAGGTCTCTTTATTTCTCCTAATTACCGCTAATGCAAGGTCAAAAGCTAATACGGCCAGAAGTACTGCAATTGTTACTTCCCAGACAGTAAGACTCATTTAGTTAAAAACCTTTCCCGGATTTAGTATGTTGTTTGGATCTAAAGTTTGCTTAATTGATTTCATAATATTAACGGCTGGGGCACCAGTTTCGGCAATCAAAGCCTGAATTTTTCCTGAGCCTATGCCATGCTCTCCCGTGCAAGTTCCACCCATCTCAATCATTTTCATTGTTATTTCATGGGTTATGTGGCGAACATCCTTTAACTCCTCAGGTTTTGCTGGGTCGGTAACAATAAAACAGTGAAAATTAGCATCAGCAACATGTCCAAGTATTGAATATGGATAAGGATGTTTGGCAAGTATTTGATCAGCAACAGTTACTGCCTCGGCAAGTTTTGAAAGTGGTACTGCTGCATCTGTACTAACAGCACGTTTACCAGGATTTGCTGCAATACCAGCCCAGTATGCATTATGACGTGCTTGCCATAACTTACGACGTGCACCCTCATCACTTGTCCATTCAAACTCTGATCCACCGAACTCTTCAACAATATCTTTAACAGATTGAGCATCCTCGGATACTCCAGCTGGTGATCCGTGAAATTCAAAAAATAAGGTTGGCATCTCAGTTAGTGTTAGACCATCATGGGCATTTACATTCCTAATGCACTGGGCATCTAAAAATTCACATCTTGCAATTGCAATTCCAGAACGAACAATAGCTGTTGCTGCTGTTACACCATCTGCCAAGGTAGGAAATCTAACTATGGCTGCCGCCATCTTCTCAGGAATTCCAAATACTCGTAGCGTTAGCTCGGTAATAATTGCCAAGGTTCCTTCAGAGCCTACAAGTAATCTTGTTAAGTCATAGCCAGCAGATAATTTTCTAGTCTCACGGCCGGTTTGAAATACGGTGCCATCTGCCATAACTGCGGTAATTGCTAAAACATTGTCCCGCATCGATCCGTATCTAACAGTTGTTGTGCCAGCAGCGCCAGTTGAAGCCATTCCACCTAATGTGGCATCGGCTCCTGGATCTACCGAGAAAAACAAACCAGAGTTAGCGAGCTTCTCATTTAACGCAATGCGATGAACCCCTGGTTGCACTCTGACAAGTAAATCATCTGGGCGTATTTCAATAATTTTATTCATCTGGGTTAAATCAAGTGAAATTCCGCCAAATAAAGGCAGTACATGCCCTTCTAGAGATGAGCCAGCACCAAATGCTACAACTGGAATTTTTTCGCTATTGCAGTATGCCAAAACTTTAGAAACCTCATCAGTGCTTTGTGGCATGACAACCGCAGAAGGCCGGACCGGTGGAATAGCAGATTCATCCCTACCGTGTTGATCAAGTACAGTTTCATTTGTTGATACCAAACCAGTAACCAAGCTTTTTAAATGCTCAATCTGAGCAGTTGTTAAGTCAACTCTTGTATTTACCATTGGTAGATCATACCTGTTCTCCAAATTAGCTTAATTATTCAGAAATAAAGAGTGAATCCAAATCTGATGATTTTTAAGATAATCAATTTAAAATAACAATAACTATATAAAACTACGCGTAAAATATGGTTAGTTGATTAATAATTTATTTCTGCTAAACTATGTCTGTAAGAAAACGTATGACTAGGAGCGTGCTAACAAAGTATCGGTTCAATTAGAACCTCTATCCGCACAAACCCGCAATGAAAACCCAAACGCATCATCCTCAAACCTTCCGTTCGGTACCAGCACATTCAAAACCGCTAGATAGTGCTAGATTAGAAAAACTTTTACAACAACAGTTAGATTTGTATAAATCAAAATTACTTAGCTCAGGTCTTGAGTACCAGTTGGCGGTTCAAAGCATTCCGCTTGGTGCACACTCGACCTTCCAATCATTTGAGCCATATCCAATCTCAATCTCCTCAGCAAAGGGTGCATGGATGACCGATGTGGATGGTCGCAAGATGCTAGACCTATCAATGGGTTTTGGCTCGATGTTGGTCGGCCACTTAAATCCAGAGGTGATCTCAGAGATTAAGGCATCACTAGATATTGGAACTTTATATACCGCACCTTCACCAATCTCAAGAGATGCTGCTGAGCGGCTGTGCCGACGATTTGGTATTGATCAGATTCGTTTTACCAACTCTGGAACTGAATCAACCATGTATGCGGTTAGAACAGCCCGTGCTTACACCGGCAAAGAGGGAGTTGTAAAGGTTGAAGGCGGATACCATGGAAGTGGCGATGCGGTAATGGTCTCTACCAAGCCATCACTTGATAAGGCAGGCCCAGCTGATTCACCAAATTCAGTTATTGGAAATGCATCAGTGCCAGGTGAGTCATATGTAGTTCCATTTAATAATATTGAAGCACTGGAGCGCGTATTTAGTAAGCATGCAAATACAATTGCATGCTTTATTGTTGAACCAGTATTAGAAAACATTGGAATAGTTTTACCTGATGAAGGATATTTAGAAGCGGTTAGAGAGCTCTGCGATCAATACAAAATTGTTTTGATTTTTGATGAGGTTAAAACTGGTTTAACTGCTGGCCCACAAGGAGCTGCACAACGCTTAGGTGTAATTCCAGATTTAATTTGTATGGCTAAATCAATTGGTGGTGGAATCCCACTTGCTGCTTTCGGTGGCAAATCTGAGTTTATGAAACCAATAACAGATGGTCGTATGCCACACCTTGGTACATTTAATGGTCATATTTTGGCTATGGCAGCGGTTAGGGCGGTAGATAAAGTTTGTACACCTGCTGCACTTGAAAAAGCAGAATCTTTAAATATTCAAGCGTTAAAGCGTATTCGTGAAGTAATTGATCAGTACGAACTTCCAGCACACACAGTTGGTTTTGGTGTTAAAGGCTGTATTACCTGGTCTGATAAACCGGTTCGTAATTATCGCGACTATAAAGCAACAGATTTCCAAATTGCTGAGTTATCATTCCTTTGGTCATTAAATCATGGAATTATGACGCCACCAGGATTAGATGAACAGTGGTTAATAAGTTTGGCGCATGATCAAGCCGAAGTTGATTTTATGGTTAATGATTTTAAGGAACTTGCAAAAACTCTTCGCGGTTAACTTAAGTGTTTTGTGGGAATCCTAAGTTAATTCCACCATGGCTTGGATCTAGCCAGCGAGAGGTGATTACTTTGCCTCTGGTAAAGAAGTGAACGCCATCAGTTCCGTGAGCATGTGAATCACCAAATAATGAGTTCTTCCAGCCACCGAATGAGAAGTAGGCCATTGGAACTGGGATTGGAACATTTATTCCGACCATTCCAACTTCGACCTCATTTTGGAATCTTCTGGCAGCTCCACCATCATTTGTGAAGATCGCAGTGCCATTGCCGTATTGATGAGCATTAACTAGGTTTAGTGCCTCATCATATGTTTTCACACGAATAACACTTAAGACAGGGCCAAAAATCTCCTCTAGGTAGATGCTCATATTTGGTTTTACATTGTCGAATAATGTCGGACCAAGCCAGAAACCATCACCTGAAACTTCAACATTGCGGCCATCAACTACAACCTTGGCACCCTCTTTTTCGCCAGCATCTATATAAGCTGCGACCTTATCGCGGTGCACCTTAGTTACAAGAGGTCCCATATCTGCTCCGGTTGTGCCATCACCAGTTTTAATTTTGGTAGCTCTACTCTTTATTTTCTCAATTAATGCATCTGCAATCGGCTCAACAGCAACAATTGCTGAGATTGCCATACATCTTTCGCCCGCTGAACCAAATCCTGCATTTATCGCTGCATCTGCTGCTAACTCTAAATCAGCATCTGGCAAAACGATCATGTGATTCTTAGCTCCACCTAATGCTTGTACTCTCTTTCCAGTTTTTGTGCCAGTCTCATAAACATATTTTGCAATTGGTGTTGAACCAACAAATGAGACGGATTTAATTCCAGGGTGATTCAGCAGCGCATCGACTGCGACTTTATCGCCGTGAACAACATTAAACACACCATCTGGTAGTCCAGCTTGTTTTAACAAATCAGCAATAAACATAATTGCACTTGGATCTTTTTCGGAGGGCTTAACAATTACTGTATTTCCACAGGCAAGAGCAATTGGAAAGAACCACATTGGAACCATCGCTGGAAAATTAAATGGCGAGATAATTGCAACTGGACCAAGTGGCTGACGAATTGAGTAAACGTCAACGCCTGTAGATACCTCCTCTGAGAATCCACCTTTTAGAAGGTGTGGGATACCGCAGGCAAACTCAACAACCTCAAGTCCTCTAGTTACCTCACCTTGAGCATCACTTAAAACTTTTCCATGTTCGGCGGTAATTAGCGCAGCAATGTTTTCTTTATTTTTATTTACTAACTCCCGAAATGCAAATAAAACTTGGGTTCGCTTTGTAAGTGAGCTATGTCGCCAACTATCAAAAGCACCCGCTGCAACCTGTACCGCTTTTTCAACTGTTGCCACATCTGCAAAATTAACTGTGCCAGAAACCTTTCCAGTTGCTGGATTAAATATTTCACCTACCTGCGCGGCTTTATCAGTAGTAACTGAGCCATTAATCCAATGCGAAACAGTTTTCATATCCCAACAATACTTGAGGTTTTGGCATCACTGCTACCGCGGGCCTAGGAAAAAATGCGCATAAGTGCTTAGATTGGCTATATCTAAGTGGCAAATATAAGTTCAAGGGTAGGAGATTTGTGAGCGGTTTAGAAAATAATCCAGAAAAGGCGGCAAAGGTATTTGCTGATGATCGATCTCATGTTTTTCACTCTTGGTCAGCTCAGGCTCAAATTTCGCCAATGGCTATTGCAGGTGGTGCCGGCTCATATTTTTGGGATTTCACTGGTAAAAAGTATTTAGATTTTTCCTGCCAATTAGTATTTACAAATATTGGCCACCAACATCCCAAAGTTATTGAGGCCATTAAGGCCCAGGCTGATGTTTTGACAACTATCGCGCCACAACATGCTAACGAAGCACGTAATGAAGCAGCAAAGAGAATTATTGAAATAGTAGGGGATAAGTTTAAGAAAGTTTTCTTTACAAATGCAGGTGCTGATGGAATTGAAAACGCGATCAGAATGGCCAGACTTCACTCTGGTAAACATAAAGTTCTTTCAACCTATCGCTCTTATCATGGCAATACTGGCTCAGCAATAAATGCCACCGGAGACCCACGCAGATTTCCAAATGAGTTTGGCTATGGTCATGTGCACTTCTGGGGACCATATTTATATCGTTCGGCATTTTGGGCAACAAGTGAAGCTGAGGAGTGTCAGCGCGCACTTGAACATCTTGAGCAAACAATTATTTTTGAAGGACCAAAAACAATCGCCGCAATACTAATTGAATCAGTTCCTGGAACTGCTGGCGTGTTAGTGCCACCGGCAGGTTACCTAGATGGGTTACGCGCTTTATGCGATAAGTATGAGATTTTATGGATAGCCGATGAGGTTATGTCTGGCTTTGGTAGAACTGGTAAATGGTTTGGTTATCAACATAGTAAATCAATTCCAGATCTAATAGTTTTTGCAAAGGGAGTTACATCTGGTTATGTGCCACTAGGTGGTGTTGTTATTTCTGAGCCCGTTGTTAAGAGCTTTGATGAGCGGGTTTTCCCAGGCGGGCTTACCTATTCTGGACATCCACTGGCATGTGCAACTGCAGTGGCAACAATTGATGTTATGAAGAGTGAAAAAATGGTTGAGAATGCTGCAAGTATTGGCGAAAAAATAATTGGCCCTGGACTTAATGAGTTGGCAAAAAAACATCAAGTAATTGGTGATATACGAGGTGTGGGCGTTTTCTGGGGAATTGATATGGTTACTGATCGAAAAACTCGTGAGCCACTTGCACCATATGGTGCATCTAGTCCAAAAATGAATGAGATTGTTGCTACCTGTAAGAAGAATGGCTTAATGCCATTTAATAACTTTAATCGAATTCACATGGTGCCACCATGTAATATTTCTGAGGCGGATGCAAGGTTAGGTTTAGAGATACTCTCTAATTCGTTAGCGGAAATTGGTCTTTAAGTAATGCCAATAATTATAAAAACTATTGAAGAGGCTTTAAAACGCTTAAAAACTTTAAATGAAAATAATGATCAAAGAATCATCATCGGAATAGTTGGTAAACCCGGAGCTGGAAAATCAACCCTAACCTCGTATTTGCTTAGTAATTTAGTTGAAGAAAAAGCTGTGCTAGTACCAATGGATGGTTACCATTTAAGTAATAAATTGTTAGAGGAGTATGGAAAAGCTGATCGCAAGGGCGCATATGACACCTTTGATTCCAGGGGTTACTCAGAGTTACTTAAGAGAATTAAGTTTGATTTAGATTCAGACATTTACTTCCCGATTTTCCATCGCGAAATTGAAGAATCAATAGTTGCCGAAGGTGTGGTCTTGAAAGATTGTAAGTTAGTCCTTACTGAAGGTAATTACTTACTACTTGATAAGCATGGGTGGCAGGATGTTAAATCATTTCTTACCGAATCTTGGTATATCCAGATTGAGGATGAGTTAAGGTGGGAGAGGTTAATGGCTCGAAGCATTAAGTATGGAAGGTCTCCTGAGATCGCTCATAAGTGGACTCATGGTTCTGATGAGATTAACGCTCAGGTAGTTGAGACAACTAAAGACAAAGCAGATGTGGTTTTAACCTTGCAGTAAGCATTATCCACAATAAATTAAATTCACAGTTCTAGAATAAATATCTAGATATAGTATCCAGAATTCTAAATTATCTGGAGCGATATGAAAATTCAAATAAAACTAATTAAAACTAACATCTATCTGCAGCAAAAATTCTTAAATTTAATTAAAAGTAAAAGTAGAGGCGATGTGCCTGGCTGGGTTCTAGTTGTTTTGATGACCACTGCGTTAGTGACCGGTATCTGGTCCATTGCTGCCCCAAAACTAACCACAATTTTGCGCAACTCCCTAGATGCAATGGGCGGTATCAGGTAGTTGCGCAAGCTATTACTCGCCAAGAATGCTGGTTCAGTTGAGTCATTTTTAACAATTGCACCTCAAGTATTTATCTTTCTTATTATGTTTCAACTTGTATTCATGCAGTTTAATTTAATGAGAGATACTCATTTATATCAGAGTGAATTAACAAAGAATGCTATCTCCGGGGGCAGTAAAAAATATGCCAGATATCCATTAATTGGTGGCGGCTCAGTACTACTACTTGAGAATAGAACTGCTGCCATAAAGTTTATTGATTTTACTCAGCCAGCAATAATGAAGGTGGTTTCAATTGCAGTTGATGAAAATGACAGTAATTAAAGTTTTAAAATATAGAAATTGTGGTTCAGCAATTGCTGAGTTCCTAGTTTTTACTCTACCCTTTTTTACCGCTTTCTTAGTTCTAATTACAGCTGTGCAGAGTAAATCAATGGCTATTGCTGAGAGTAAGAATCTTGCTCGACAAGCAGTCCGCGCTTACGTAACTAGTCCAAATTCAGAGTTAGCAACTATGCGCGCCTATCAAGTTATTGATCTATTTAAATCAACTCTTTCTCCAACAGCCTTATTAAATAGAGATATTAAATTAAGTATTTCCTGCTCTAATTCCCCATGTTTTACCAGGGGGAACAAAGTAACTGCAACCATTAAAATTGGCTCAAATCAGAGTGCTTCAGCAAGTGAGTTTGTTGATTTATGGCGCTAGTTAAGTGGCTCAATGGCAAAAGCAGAGGCTCTCTAATACCGCTCTCATTTGGATTCTTCTTAATTGCAATGAGTCTTGCCTTTATTTCAATTAATATCTCATCGGCATATGCAGCTAAAAAGGAGCTAACAAATATTGGCGAAGCGGCTATAAACTCTGCCGCCCATTCAATCAATTTAAATGCATATTATGCTGAATTAAATAGATTTAGTTCCAATAAGCGTGTGCCACTTGATTGCTCTCTAGCAAATACTAGGTTCAATTCAATAATTAACCAAAGTCAGGTTAGCGGTAAATCAATCTATATTGAGCAATTTAATTGTGATTTATTTGAAGTTAGTGCGCAGATTTCCATTAATGCCCGCCTGCCAATTGATATCCCCTTTTTTCAATTAAATGAGTTAGATAACTTGCATATTCGCACCACAATCGGTGCTAGTTCGGAATACATCGCAAATTAGATTATCCTCTAGCCTATGGCAGCCCGTGATTATCAAGTGGAAATCGAAAAAATCGATGTCACCTTAAAATCTATTGAGCAGGTATTAAACCTGCCTAAGTTGATGGCTACTGCGCAAGAGCTTGAGAAAGCGGCAAGTAAACCAAATCTTTGGGATGATCCTGCTGCAGCACAGGTAATCACAAGCAAGCTGTCTAGGGCGCAATCAACAATCAACAAGATTGGTGCAATTAGAAGAAGGCTAGATGATCTGCCAGTCATGGTGGAGTTAGCCGGAGCTGAAAATGATAAGGCATCGGCTTTTAAAGATATTGATAAAGAGTTAGATGATTTAACAAAGGTAATTAATGAGCTTGAGGTGCAGACACTTTTGAGCGGTGAATATGACGAGCGAGATGCGCTTATGACAATTAGATCAGAGGCAGGTGGTGTTGAGGCGGCTGACTGGGCGCAGATGCTTATGCGAATGTATTTAAGATTTTGTGAACGTCATAATTACAAAGTAGATGTTTTAGAAACCTCATACGCTGAAGAGGCGGGAATTAAATCAACTACATTTCGAATTACCGCCCCATATGCATATGGAAGGCTCTCGGTTGAGCAAGGAACCCATCGGTTGGTAAGAATTTCACCATTTGATTCTCAGTCTCGCCGTCATACCTCATTTGCAGGTGTTGAAGTTGTTCCAGTAGTTGAACAAAGTGATCACATTGAGATTGAAGAAAAGGATTTAAGGGTTGATGTTTATCGCTCATCTGGTCCAGGAGGACAAGGTGTTAATACAACAGACTCTGCGGTAAGAATTACTCACACGCCATCAGGCATTGTGGTCTCATGCCAAAATGAAAGATCACAAATCCAAAACCGGGCAACTGCAATGGCAGTATTGCAATCAAAGTTATTAGAGCGTCGCAGGTTAGAGGAGCGGGCAAAGATGGATGCACTTAAAGGAGACAACTCTGGCTCTTGGGGAAACCAAATGAGATCTTATGTACTTGCTCCATATCAAATGGTTAAAGATTTACGTACTGATTTCGAAGTTGGAAATCCATCTGCGGTATTAGATGGTGAGTTAGATGGTTTTATTGAAGCTGGCATTAAATGGCGCAAAGAGCGCGAGTAATCTCACAATTACGCTAAATTCACAGCGATTATTATCTGAAATTGGCGTTAAATCACCGAAGATAGGTGATTATTTATCTAAACTAGTATCAGTTAACAAGATTATTCGATTTAAGGGGCCAAGGCTGTGATTCGGTTTGAGAATGTAACCAAGATGTATCCACGCCAGGAGAAGGCAGCCCTTGATGGTGTTAATCTTGAAATTGCAAAGGGTGAGTTTGTCTTCTTAGTTGGATTATCTGGCTCTGGAAAATCAACATTTTTAAGATTAGTACTTAGAGAGGAGCGACCATCTGCTGGCGTAATTCATGTAGCGGGTAAAGAGTTAAATTCCTTAGCTGCTCACAAAGTGCCAGAGCTTCGTCGCCAAGTTGGCACCGTTTTCCAAGATTTTAGATTACTGCCAAATAAAACTGTGACTGAAAATGTTGCTTTCACATTGCATGTACTGGGCTATTCAAATAAACAGATTAGCCGTGAAGTACCAGAGGTTTTAGAGTTGGTAGGGCTAGAAGAAAAAGGTGATCGTAAGCCAAGTGAGTTATCTGGAGGAGAGCAACAACGAGTTGCAATTGCTAGAGCTTATGTTTCTCGCCCAACAATATTAATTGCCGATGAACCAACTGGAAACCTAGATCCTGCTACCTCAGTTGGAATTATGAAGTTACTTGATCGCATTAACCGAGAGGGTACAACCGTAGTGATGGCTACCCATGATGCTGGAATAGTTGATCAGATGCGAAAACGGGTTATTGAGTTAGAGGGCGGTCATGTAATACGTGATCAAGCCCGTGGTGTTTATGGCTATACCGGCTAATTAAGTGATGAAAAAGATAGGGTTATCAAATGCGCGCTAAGTTTGTAATGAGTGAGGTCGCAATTGGCCTGCGCCGAAACTTAACTATGACCATTGCGGTAATGATTACTGTGGCTATTTCACTATCTTTACTTGGTATTGGCTTACTTGCTAATTCACAGGTGCGGGTAATGAAGGATTATTGGTATGACAAGATTGAGGTTTCAATATTCCTTTGCGGCTCACTCTCAGAGGGACAATCTTGTGCAAATGGAGTCATCACAAATGATCAAAAGATTAGTATTCAAAAGGATTTAAAAGAGCTGCCAGCTGTGCAGGAGGTTTACTATGAATCTCAAAATGAGGCGTTCAAGCGTTTTCAAGAGCGATTTAAAGGTTCTGCAATTGCGCAAAATGTAACAGCTGATCAACTTCCGGAATCTTTTAGAGTAAAGCTAAAAGATCCAACTAAGTTTGCAGTTATTGAAAGTGCCTTCTCTGGCAGGCCAGGGGTTGATGTTGTGCAGGATCAGCGAGCAATACTTGAGAAGTTTTTTAGATTACTAGCGGTTTTACGTAATGGCGCTTTAGTGATTGGCGCAGCCTCGGTTTTGACCGCATCACTATTAATAAGCAACACACTTAGAATTGCAGCTTTTAATCGCCGGCGCGAGACTGGGGTTATGAAGTTAGTTGGCGCCTCTAGTTTTTCTATTCAACTTCCATTTTTACTTGAGGGAATATTTGCTGCTCTATCTGGTTGGTTGGTTTCAACCGGAGTACTAGCAGCATTTAAAGGTGTTATAGATTCAAAGGTGGCTCCACTATTAACCTTTACTCAATTCTTTACTTGGAAGGATGTTTGGGTCGCCTCTGCTTGGCTTCTTCTTACAGGTTTAGTAGTTTCAAGCATCGCATCGGTATTAACCCTTCGTAAGTATTTAAAGGTTTAACAACTACCTCAAAACGGATTGGGGGTTGATTGTGGTCAAAGAGCTTGGCAAGAAGGTTATTGCCCAAAATAAAAGCGCCCGTCATGATTACTTTATTCAAGAGGTGTATGAGTGCGGTTTGGTTTTAACCGGCACTGAGGTTAAATCACTTAGAGCTGGACGGGCATCACTTACCGATGGTTACGCCATGGAAAGAGATGGTGAGATTTGGGTAAGTGGTATTCACATTCCTGAGTACAACCAAGCAAGTTGGACCAACCATACGCCGCGTCGTGATCGAAAATTGTTACTACACAAACGAGAGATTGCCCAGATCGCCGGTGTTATTAAGCAGGGCGGATTAACCTTAGTTCCACTCTCCCTTTATTTTAAAGACGGCAAGGCAAAGGTTGAGATCGCAGTTGCAAAGGGAAAGAAAGCTCACGATAAGCGAAATACATTAATGGAGCAACAGGTTAGCCGCGAGGTTGATCGCGAGTTATCTCGGCGTAAATCTGGTAAGAGTAGTGGCACAAGTAAGCGCAAAAACTCGGATCAAGATTACGATTAGTAGCCAATTAACAGTATTTAAAAATAGCCTGTAAAATCATCCTTTCCATACAACTAAATATTGAAAAGTAATTCGCTTAATCTTGGGGGTGAACGGTCTCGACTTTAGTCGTTACTTCAAGGCAAGCGGGCCGAGGAAGCCGTGATGATCTCGTTAACCACAAAAACATGGCAAACTATAAGCGCAAGTAAAACTGCCGC
>JBEGQD010000004.1:0-2807 GCA_041181125.1 Actinomycetota bacterium
AAACAGGCCGCTGAGTTATTGGCAAGGAATTAAGCGTGGAGGCCAAAAATTTGTGGGAAATAGCTGGGCAAAACGCTGAGAAAAGGGTTTCAATTTCCTGAGAATAGGCGGACCATTAAGAGGACGACTCCGAAGGGAATCGCTGAACCACACCGTTGTTGAAACGAAAGGACGTACTAAATTGTCAGAGCTAAATTCAAATACACATGAAGAGTCTCGCTTAGGTGTATTTGGCTATAAACAAGAGCTGTCAAGAGTATTAAGTAAGTTCGACAGCTTCAGTGTTGCCTTTACTTATCTTTCCCCGATGGTTGGCATTTATTCACTTTTTGTCCTCGGCATTGGCACCGGGGGACCACGTTATATCTGGTTGATGTTAATCCCAGTAATTGGGATGTACTTCGTTGCCATGGTATTCGCTGAGTTAGGAAGCCACTACCCGATATCGGGTGCGCTTTATCAATACGCGAAAAACTCAGTCGGCCCACGATACGGATGGTGGGTTGGATGGTTTTACTCAGTTGCACTATTAGTGACAGTCGCAGCAGTTGATACTGGAGTTGTTCCCTACCTCTCCACATTGCTTAATAGTTGGTTCAAACTGAGTTTGGATCCAACTAATCACACCACAATCTTATTTATGACTTTGGCATTATTAGCAATTCAAACGCTTTTAAATGTTACAGGTGCCAAGGTAATGGGTCGGGTTGCATCCTTTGGATCATATGTTGAGATATTTGGAACCATTGGAATTGCTTTAATTCTGGCAGCTGCTGGCTTTAATCATGGCTTTGGGTTCCTCTTTAGTTCTCAAGGTGCTGAAACTGGTGCAACTAACTCACTTGGTGTTGATTTTGGAGGAAGTTGGTTAACTGGTGCCGCCCTGATTGCAGTAATGGCTCACGCATACATCTTCTATGGTTTTGAATCTGCTGGGGATGTGGCAGAGGAGACAAAAAATGCAACTAAGCAAGTACCTAGAGCAATGCGACAAGCACTCCTAGCCGGAGCGATTACCTCATTCATTCTAATCGCAGCCCTGATACTTTCAATTCCAAATGATCCTGAGAGTTACAAAAATGCAACTACATTTGCAGGTGGAATCCCATTCATTTTGCAAAGTGCAATTAGTTCAGAGTTTCTTCGAGATATTCTGTTACTTGCAGTAATTTTTGCATTTTTCTCCTGTGGTTCATCTATTCAAGGGGCTAGCGCTAGAATGCTCTTTTCCTACGCTAGAGATGGCGCAACACCAGCTGCTGGGATGATCTCAAAGGTCTCACCTAGATTTCATACTCCAGTAAATGCACTTTTGCTTGGAGCGCTTGTACCACTTGCATTTACTCTCTTAGTAAATGTGGTACCTACAAGTGATATCAAGATTCTATTTATAACCTATCCAGCAAATGTGACTGCCTTAACCTCTTTGGTTTCATTTGGTGTAAGTGGAATTTACCTGGCTTTCTTGCTAACAGTTTTAGGCGCATTGATTGCCAGAACACGTGGCTGGAATGCAGAGGGCCATTACAGGTTAGGTTCAAAAGGTATGCTGATAAACATCATTGCATTGGCATATTTAGTATTAATGTTTATCAACCTAGTAATACCAACAGGATTAGGTAGCCCCCGAGGCGCTCTATTTAATCTTGATTGGGTTACTTTGATGGTAATAGTTGTGTTAGCACTGATTGGTTACTTAGTTTACTTAATGTCACCAGTGCGAAAACATAAGTAGAAAAGCTAAAAATCCAAGATAAGATCCTCCGTTTTCATCAAACGGGGGATCTTTCTAATTAACAGTTACTAAAAAAAGCCACACGAGCAATTCTTGGCATAAAAAAAATAATTTAGCCGAGCTCAAGAGTGCTTATTTAGGTAAATAATTAAAGATTTAGAAAGTTCAGATCTAATATCTAATTATTTCTTAACGCTCTTTTTATTTGATTTTACTTTAGTCTTTACCTGAGTTGATCTAATCTGCCTGGCACGAAGTTGTTCAATAATTTCTGCATCTAAAGCTGAGATTTTTGATCTTCTTCTTCTATTTTTTAAATAAGCATAAAGTGCGACTACAGCAACAATTGAGAAAATTAAAACTGGTATGGAAGTTTGAATGAAGCCAACTTGTACATCCTGGTTAATAAAATCCAAAGCAAGATTACTATCAAATCTACTTATATCATTCTCAATATCGCTGATAAAGCCTGAAGCTAAGGTTACAGATTTCTTACTCCACTCAGAGAGTTTTTGAAGAGCAAGAACTTGATTATTTTTTGATGTGGCATTTTCAAATTCAAGTTTTGTTTTAGCTTTAGCTGCTTCATAGTTTAACTCTGACTCTCTAAATTTAGCTCTATTCTGTGCCAGTAAGTTCTCAGCTTTACTGTATGCAGCAACGGCTTGGGTTTTCAATGCTTCTGCTGATTTTAAACTCTCTTGCGCAGCCTTCAATTGTTGTTCAAGTTGAGATTGATTATTTTTAAGCCTTTGCTGTTGTGATAATTTCTCATTTAGAAGTAAATTTGCAGATGTTAGCTTTTCTCGAATGACTTTTGCTTGGGATTGAGCTCTATCTGCTGCTAACCTGTCTTTATCAGCTTGATTTTGCGCAATTTGATACTGCTCTTTTAATTTACTTAAAGCCTGTGGTGTAGCAGAGTATGAAGGTACCTCGGCGTTTTCATTAGCCAAAGAAAAATCGTTACCGTTAGCAACTAAGTTACTTGTATTTGTAGCTGACATGAGTGCCTTATAAGCAAGATCAGCTATCCGCTTACTCTCTTCTGCCTTTGCAAGTGCTGCAGCAA
>JBEGQD010000005.1:0-4548 GCA_041181125.1 Actinomycetota bacterium
AGCAGCTGCTATGAAGGATGCGCAGGGTAGGGCGAAGGCGATTACCGAGGCGGTTGGGGGCCAAGTTGGTGCTTTGATTTCAGTCTCAGGTGGTCCAACTCAGGTAACAACTAAGAACTCACTAGATCGTGCTGCAGGTGGTATCTATGATGTATCAACAATTGAAAAGACAGTTAATGTGACATTGTCTGCAAGCTTTAAAACAAAGTAATTAACTAGCTTTTAAATACTCAATCTTTGCTGGGTCTGATTCAATCTGATACAAAAATGCCAACCCACTATTTTTTCGCTCTGGATTAATCATTTCCATTATTACCTTGCAAAATTCAAAAATCATCAAGATTAATGCTGCAGGAAGTAAATCTACACTTCGCTTTAAAAACCAAGGGGTGCCATTTCTTAGCATCCACTTAATCTTTTCCGCCCGAGTGCGGTGAGTAATAGATAACTTATATGGCATCGAGATTGCCCACCCGCGGCGACGTAGTTGCTCGGCAATATTGCGGGCAAGCATAAAGTGGCCGGTGGGCCCTGGATGCATCCGATCTATATGCCAATTGCTTAGGTTATGAACACCATCAATCTTTCTGGTTTTTACAGTAACAATTTCAAACTCAGCTGCCACCTTACGATAAACCACATTTACGGCATTAACTCTTCTACTTAATACCCGTTGCATCAATCTTGGCAGCTTAAGTAACTGATTTGGATCATGTAGCTCAACCATAATTACCTCACTACCCATCGCAAGTAGTTGCTCACAGCAGTTACGCAGATTTTTATATAGCAAAATAGGATCAAACCCATTTCGAAGCATGTCATTGCCGCCAACAATTACTGCACAAATATCTGGATTATGTCGAAGTGCTTTAGGTAATTGAACCTCTAAAACTTCCGATGATTTTGCCCCAGGGCGGGCGTAGTTGTAGTACTCACAACCATCTTGAAACGCCTCTGATAAAAATCCAGCCCAACCACGATAGCTGCCAGATTTAACTTCATCACCAGTACCAAATGCGGCGCTGTCGCCTAAGACCACAAATATTGGGTGGGCTTTGACGATTTCCATTTTTTACGCCGCCTTTAACCTACGTTTGGTTGTGACCATTGGTTGTTTAGCGCCATGAATATCTAACATCGCATCAATGGTATTTGCCCACGAAAATTGCTCAGCTTGTGATCTTGCTACCTTTCGCAAGTTACCTTTATTTAGTAATTTAATAATCTCATTGGCAAATGAAACCCCATCATCAGCTGCGACTGCACCAGCTGCCTTAATTGAATTTATATTTAGTATTTCGCCTACCGCACTTGATTTTGAGGCAACAACTGGTGTACCACTTGCTAAGGATTCAAGAGCTGATAAGCAAAAAGTTTCAAGCGGGCCAGGTGCAATTGCTAAATCTGCTGCTGCTAAATAACCTGCAACTTTTTGCCTGCTTGCAATGTAGCCAACCATGTCTACTGGCAAGTCAGTGCTTTGCTTTCTTACCTTATGCCAAAGCGGACCGCCGCCAACAATGATTAATCGGGCATTTATGCCACGCTTTATTAACTCGGCTAAAGCCTGCACACTTCGCTCAGGTTGTTTTTCTGGCGACATTCGTCCGCAATGAACAAGTAAAAAATCAGCTCCCTTAAGTAATTCTTTTCTAAACTTATAATTTCTATTTTCAGGATGAAATCCAATCAAATCAACACCTAATGCAACCTTACGTAGATTAGAAGTATTGATCCGAACAAACTCGGCGGCTGCAAAATCAGTTGTGGCAATTACCTTATCAAATGTGTTAGCAAGACGGGCATTATGCCAATTAACAAACTTATTTCTAATTGAAGCTGGAATAAATGGTGCGTACTTTCTTACCAAGCCATTTAAGGTCTCATGTGAGAAAACTAAGCTGGCCACTTTATGTTGCTTTGCCCATCGGCCCACCTTTAGTAGGGTGAATCGATCAGAAACCTCAACTCGATCAGGATTTAAAAACTCAAGTAGGTTTAGTAATTGTTTATTACTACGAATAATTTGATACCCACCACTTGCTGGCAAGGTGAAGCTCGGCAAACTAATTTTTAAACCAAATGGAGTCTGCTCTTTCATATATCTAGGTCCTGGCACAATATAAATAAACTCATGTCCGTACTTAAGATAGCCCCGGCCTAACTCATGCAAGGTAGTTTTAATTCCACCTGAGCTTGGACCATAAAAGTTTGCGATATGCACAATTCTCATGCCACACCTATTTCACTGACATTTGCACTCTTCTTTTGATTAATTACATCTTGATAATGTGCTTTTAGCTCATTATTAATCCGATTCCAGGTGCGCATCGAAACACTATCGCGGGCAGCAATTCTCATCTGCTTACGATCAGTTCGTTGATAGTGAAGATTTACAGTTTGATTTAGTTGCACCGCATTAAAAATATCAATTACATAACCAGTTCTACCGTGGGCAACTAGATCTGCCGGTCCACCAGTGCGAGGGACAATCGATGGAATTCCAGAGGCAAGTGCCTCTTGAACTGCTTGGCAAAAGGTTTCGTTTGGCCCTGGATGAATGAATAAATCAAAGCTGGCATAAATTTGCGCCAATTCTTCACCATTTTTAAATCCTAAGAAGAGAGCGCCAGGTAGTTGTTGCTCAAGTTTAGGGCGGTGTGGGCCATCGCCAACAATTACCAGTTGGATATTTGGATTACCTTGTAGCGCTTTAAGATCTAAAACTCGTTTCTCTTGCGCAAGCCGGCCAACAAAGCCAACAATAATTTTACTTTGATCCCCGTTTCTCCAAGTATCCCGAAGGGTGGCAGATCTTTTGCTGGGATTAAATAACTCAGTGTTAACTCCTCTTCGCCATAAATAAACCTCTGGCACACCCGCTAAATGAAGATCTAGGCAGGCAGATGTTGATGGCGCCAGGGTTCGATCAGTTTGAGAGTGGATTTTATATAAAATCTTTTGCAGGGAGCTTTGCGCAATTCCAAATCCATACTGTTTAGCAAATCCACCTAAATCTGTTTGATAGATAGAAACGGTAGGAATATTTAGCTTCTTAGCCATCTTGTTTGCGTATGAACCAAGTGCAAATGGTGAGGCTAGATGGATTACATCTGGTGAAAAACCATCTAGTAAGTGTTGAATTCGTTTTTGTGGCAAACCCAGCGGCATGCCGGTTGGTAGGAAATTTTGAGTTGGGATAACTGGCACAGCTTTGACTGGATGGGCGGCATACTCAGTTGGCATATTTTCAGATGCGGGTGCAATAACTAATGCTTGATCACCGCTAGATGATAGATGTTCTAAGACGCGTAGTACTGAGTTTGTTACCCCATTTATATTAGGTAAGAAGGATTCAGTAACTACGGCCACTCTCATATGAATAGGGTGCGTAACTTAGAAAGCCTAAAGGAACCCTTTAGGTTAAGTGTCGGTAAAGAGTAGGTAAAGCCTTATACCGCCGAGTAACATATGATTATGAAAATCGCGATCTGCATTAAGCAGGTACCAGACTCATGGGCTGAGAAAAAAATGGCTGCCGGCGTATTAGACCGAGCCAGCGTTGATGCAGTATTAAATGATTTAGATGAGTATGCAGTAGAAGAGGCGCTTCGAATTGTTGAAGCGCACTCACCAACAAAAGAGGCTGGTGAAGGTAGTGGTCATTCAATTACTTTAATTTCAATGGGACCTGAGCGGGCGACTGAAGCGATTAGAAAAGCGCTATCTATGGGAGCAGATGAAGCAATATTGATTAGTGATCCAGCATTAGCAGGCTCAGATGCACTTGCTACATCCTTAGTTTTAGCTGAGGTAATTAAAAAAGGAAATTACGATTTAGTACTTTGTGGAACTGAAAGTACTGATGCGCGAATGAGTGTGGTGCCAGCGATGATTGCAGAGCGACTTTCTTGGGCGCAATTAACATTTGCCGGAAAAGTTAAGGTGGACCCAGCTGCAAGTTCAGTTGAAATCGAAAGAATTACCGAGTTTGGCAATCAAGTAATGAGTGCAAAGTTTCCAGCCGTTTTATCGGTAATTGAGAAGATTAATGAGCCAAGGTATCCATCATTTAAGGGAATTATGGCAGCGAAGAAGAAAACAATTACCACTATGTCACTTGCAGATACCGGTCTTGCTGCCACAGCAGTTGGTACATCAGCTGCGTGGAGCATGGTTAAAGATGCACTTCCTCGGCCACCACGGGGAGCTGGAATTAAATTAACTGATGAGGGCAGTGGCGGAGAAAAGTTAGTTGAGTTTTTAGTTGAGAAGAGGCTGGCATGAGTAGCGTAATATTTTTAGTAGATCATGCTGGTGGCAAGATCGCGAAGACAACTGGTGAACTTGCCACCTTTGCGAAAATAATCGGAGAATCTGTTGCGGTGGTTTTTGCCGCCAATTCTGCTGAGATTATTAGTCAGTTAAACACTTTTTCAATTGATAAGGTAATTACTGCAACTGGTGATTGGGATAAGAATGGACCAGCAGCAATCGCCGATGGCCTAGCTCAAATAATTTCTGCCCAAAAACCTGCTGCTGTTTTAA
>JBEGQD010000006.1:0-5456 GCA_041181125.1 Actinomycetota bacterium
GTGTTAGATGAGGTTGCTCTTTATGAGGCGTTAAAAGATGGTCGCGTTGCTGGCGCTGGTCTTGATGTTTTTGCAACCGAACCATGTACCGACTCACCGCTTTTTACATTAGAGAATGTAGTTGCAACACCCCACTTAGGTGCATCAACTGATGAAGCCCAGGAGCGGGCCGGAATCGCTGTTGCTATCTCTGTTCGTAAAGCATTATCTGGTGAGTTAGTACCAGATGCGGTAAATGTTAAGGGTGGTGCGATTGATCAAGCAGTCCGTCCAGCATTGCCACTAGTTGAAAAGTTGGCTCAAGTAGCGACATCTTTAGCTAATGATGTTATCTCCTCAATTGATGTTGAGGTACGAGGTGAGATCTCAACACTTGATGTATCTGTGCTTTCAACAAGTGCGCTTAAGGGTGCATTAATTGCAATGGGCGCAGAGGATGTTACATATGTGAATGCACCAGCACTTGCAACTGAGCGATCATTAACTTCGGCTGTTTCAGCAGATGCTGAAAGCCCTGATCATCGTAATTTAGTTTCAGTTAGAGCAGCTTGTGCTGATGGCTCTCAGGTATTTGTTAGCGGAACACTTATGGGAATTAAGCAGATTCAAAAGATTGTAGCGATTGATAAATTAGATCTAGATCTTAAACCAACTAATAACCTGCTATTCCTACGTTACACCGATCGTCCAGGAGTTGTTGGCGTGGTTGGAAATGCACTTGGAAAGTTAAAAATAAATATTGCCGATATGCAGGTTGGTCGCACTCAAGAGGGTGGACAAGCGCTAATGGCATTAACTGTTGACTCCGTAATTCCCAAAGAGGTAATTGATGTGATCGCCAGTGAGACTGGTTCCTCACTTGTTCGATTTGTTAATTTGGTGCAGGAATGAAAACTTTTAATTTAGCAACAATTCCAGGTGATGGAATCGGTCCTGAGGTTGTAAGCCAAGGACTTCGGGTATTAGATGCGGTTTCAAAGAAATATGATCTAGAGTTTAAAAAAACTAATTATGAACTAGGTGCTGCCTACTGGCATAAAACTAAGGAGACCTTGCCAGATAATGTTATGACAGAGCTAGCAAAGGCTGATGTAATTTTATTGGGTGCTGTTGGCGATCCAACTGTGCCAAGTGGGGTGTTAGAGCGTGGCTTATTGTTAAAGCTTAGATTTGCTTTTGAGCACTATATAAATTTGCGCCCAGCAAAGTTATTCCCAGGTGTTGCTTCACCAATTGCAAATAATAAAGGAATTGATTTTATTGTTGTTCGTGAGGGAACAGAGGGTTTATATGTTGGGGCTGGCTCAATTAAGGATGAGGGAACAGATAAAGAGTTAGCTATTGAAGAGTCAATTAATACCTATAAAGGTGTTGAAAGGGTAATTCGCGATGCGTTTAATCGAGCAATGGCTCGCCCACGTAAGAAACTTACCTTAGTTCATAAGAACAATGTTCTAACCCGAGCAGGTGGACTTTGGACTCGAGTATTTAATGAGGTTGCAAAGGATTTTCCCCAAATTACAACTGATTACCTACATGTTGATGCTGCCTCTATGTTTTTTGTAACTAACCCAGAGCGGTTTGATGTGGTGGTAACTGATAATTTATTTGGTGACATCATTACTGATATCGCAGCTGCCATCTGTGGAGGTATTGGACTTGCAGCTAGTGGAAATATAAATCCAACCGGTGCCTTTCCATCTATGTTTGAACCAGTTCATGGCTCTGCCCCTGATATTGCTGGCAAGGGCTTAGCTGATCCAACTGCAACAGTTTTATCAATTGCAATGATGTTAAACCACTTAGGCGAAAGCAGCGCTGCAGCAGATGTTGAAAATGCGGTAGCTAGAGATTTACTAGCACGAGCGGATAAGAAGCGATCTACCTCTGAAGTCGGGGATGCATTAGTGGCGGGTGTGGCATGAAGATAATTAGTAATCCAAACACAAAGCCGCTGGATAATGCAGAGCGTAATAAAAGAGTTGCTGAGCCTGGCTTTGGTAAGTATTACACCGACAATATGGTTATTGCGCAATGGAATGAAGCAACTGGTTGGTCTGATGCAACATTGCAGCCATATGGTCCACTCTCATTAGATCCAGCGACAATGGTTTTTCATTATGGCCAAGAGATTTTTGAGGGTATGAAGGCGTATTGCCAACCAGATGGTGGTATTTCATTATTTAGACCCGAGGCTAATGCAAAGCGTTTTGCAAAATCAGCTGCCCGAATTGCACTACCTGAGATGCCAGTTGAATTCTTTGTTCAGACGGTTGAGGCATTGGTTAAAGCTGATAAGGATTGGGTACCAAAAAAGAGTGGTGAATCTTTGTATATCCGTCCATTTATGATTGCAACTGAGGTTGGTTTAGGTGTTCGTCCTTCTAATCAAGCAACATATATATTGATTGCCACCCCAGCTGCTGCTTACTTTAATGCCTCAAAGGCGGTAACGGTTTGGATCTCAACTGAGTATGTCAGAGCAGCATTAGGTGGCACAGGCGAAGCAAAGTGTGGTGGAAATTATGCCGCTTCTCTGCTTGCGCAAAAACAAGCGGCTAAAGAAGGTTGCGATCAGGTTGCTTATATTGATGCGGTTGAACGCAAGTGGGTAGAGGAGATGGGTGGAATGAATCTCTATTTCATTAAGGGAAGTGGAAAGGATGCCAAGATAATTACGCCAAAACTTACTGGCACATTACTGCCTGGAATCACTCGCGATTCAATTTTAACCTTAGCTAATGATTTAGGTTATAAAACTGAGGAAACTATGATCTCAATCGATGATTGGCGCGATGGGGTTAAGACTGGTGAGATAACTGAGATCTTTGCTTGTGGAACAGCTGCAGTTGTCTCTGCAGTTGGAAGTGCAAAAAGTATTCATGGCACATGGCAAACAGGAGATGGCAATCCTGGTCCTATAACCAACCAAATCCGAGAAACTTTATTAGGTATTCAGCACGGGCAAGTGGCTGATAAGCATGGCTGGAATAGGCGAGTTATCTAATGACAATTAATGATTCATTTCATATTTATGACACAACTCTTCGTGATGGCGCCCAACAAGAGGGTTTGAATTTATCTGTTCACGATAAGTTAACTATTGCTCGCCACTTAGATGATTTAGGTGTGGGATTTATTGAGGGTGGCTGGCCAGGAGCCAATCCTAAGGACACTGAGTTTTTTAAGTTAGCTCAAACAGAGTTAAAACTTAAAAACGCAACCTTTGTTGCCTTTGGTGCCACTAGAAGACCTGGTGTTAAGGCCGCTGATGATCAATTACTGCGCGCATTGCAAGATTCAAAAGCTGCTGCGGTAACACTTGTGGCAAAAAGTCATGATCGTCATGTAGACCTAGCACTTAAGACTCACCTAGATGAGAACCTAGCAATGATCGCTGATTCAATTAAGTTTTTAAAAGCAGGAGGTCAGCGGGTATTTTTAGATGCTGAACACTTCTTTGATGGCTATATTTCAAATAAAGCTTATGCACTTGAGGTAGTAAGAGTTGCTGCAGAAGCTGGTGCTGATGTGGTGGCATTATGCGACACAAATGGCGGCATGCTCCCTGATGAGTTATCAAATATTGTCCATGAGGTTTTAACTGCTTCATCTGCTCGTCTTGGAATTCATTGCCATAATGACACCGGATGTGCGGTAGCTAACTCACTGGCTGCCATCTCTGCCGGTGTTACCCATGTGCAGGGAACATTAAATGGTTATGGTGAGCGAACTGGTAATGCCGATCTGGTTAATATCATTGCAAATCTTGAATTAAAGAGAGATAAAACAGTATTGCCAACTGGCAAATTACAAGAGGCATTTCGCATCTCACACGCAGTGGCTGAGATTACTAATGTGGCACCAAGTGCGCGCCAGCCATATGTTGGCACTTCAGCATTTGCGCATAAAGCAGGTCTGCATGCATCTGCAATCAAGGTAGATCCAATGATGTATCAACATGAGACACCTGAGTCTGTTGGTAATGACATGCGAATGTTGGTATCTGAGATGGCAGGAAGAGCTTCAATTGAACTTAAATCTGTCGAGCTTGGAATTGATTTAAAGGGAGACAAGGATTTAATTGGCAGAGTAGTTGAGAAGGTAAAAGATCTTGAGGGCAAGGGCTTCACCTTTGAAGCAGCCGATGCCTCATTTGAGTTACTGCTTCGCACTGAAGTTTTAGGAAAGCGGCCAAGCTTTTTTACCATTGAGGATTGGCAAACCACGGTTCACCAAGATGAATTAGGAAAAGTAACATCAAAGGCAACTGTAAAAATAAATGCTAAGGGTGAATCAATCTCAGCTCAAGGTGTTGGAAATGGTCCAGTTAACGCAATCGATAACGCACTTCGCACCGGCCTTGAGAAGTTTTATCCAGAGCTAGCAAAGCTTGAGTTAACTGATTACAAAGTGCGTATATTAGAAGGACGTCTTGGCACAGGGGCTGTGACTAGAGTTTTAGTTGAGACCAGTGATGGTGAGGGTGAGTGGAGCACAATTGGCGTTCATGAGAATGTGATCGCAGCCTCAGCAATGGCATTAGATGACGCGGTTACCTATGGCTTACTAAGGCAGGGGCGTAAACCCGAGTAATCTGCAGATCATGTCCGCAGCCCTAATCACCCAGTATGAAGAGCACCTGGCGTTGGTTAGAAATTTATCGGATAACTCGATCAGAGGGTATGTAACAGATTTAGAATCTTTTCTTAAACATATGGAGAAGATGGGAATTGTTGAGTTTAATCAATTAGAGATTGAACACATTAGATCTTGGCTTGCTAATCTACAAAGCACTGGTGTGGCAAGAGCAACATTAACTCGAAGAATTGTTTCAATCAGAGCTTTTACCAACTGGGCAGCAGCTAATGGCTGGCTCACTTCAGATCTTGGTGCCAATCTTGCGGTACCCAAGCCACACAAAGTACTGCCAGAGGTTTTAAATGTTGAAGAAGCGGCCACAGTTCTTAAAGCACTTGAGGTGAAAGCGGCAGAGGAGCCAAGTGGTGTAAATATAAGAAATCTTGCATTAGTTGAGGTTTTATACGGCTCAGGTATTCGAGTCTCTGAACTTTGTGGTTTAAATCTTGGCGATGTTGATCGAACAAGAAATACCTTAAATGTTATTGGCAAGGGCGACAAACAAAGAGTTGTGCCAATTGGTATACCAGCTATGGCGACAATTGATAATTACTTAGCAAGTGCCAGAGTTGAGTTTGCAAATAACTCATCTAATGACGCCCTCTTTTTAGGCGCTCGCGGTAAAAGAATAGATCAACGAACTGTTCGCGAGGTTGTATACGACGCAATGAAAGCTGTTGGCGCTGCCATGGGACCACATGGACTTAGGCATAGTGCGGCAACTCATTTACTAGAAGGTGGTGCAGATCTTAGAACGGTGCAGGAGATATTAGGACATGCATCTTTAGCTACTACTCAGATCTATACCCATGTCT
>JBEGQD010000007.1:0-5490 GCA_041181125.1 Actinomycetota bacterium
AAGCTTTTAATCGTTCCTTCAAATATGAAGGATTGGTTAATGTAAAAAAGTTAGAAGATTACTTAAAAAATTTAAGTAATTAATAAAAGTATGGAGCGAGCGAGAATGACACTCTAATGAGCACTGCAAGATTATGAGTAGGTCTATTTAGGTTCGCACGTAACTAACGTCGGGCCAGGAGAAGGAGAAGTGTGGCCAAGGTCCGCGTTTATGAATTAGCTAAAGAGTTAGGGCTTGAAAGTAAAGAGCTGCTAGCCAAGCTTCAAGAGGTCGGCGAATTCGTTCGATCAGCATCATCAACAGTTGAAGCACCAGTTGTGCGAAAGTTGATGGATAAGTTTCCAGATTTAATGCCAGCAGATGCTGCGCCAAAACCCAAAAAAGCGCCGGTAAAAAAAGCAGCGCCTAAGCAAACTGTTAAAGTTGAAGATCTTCCACCTGAACTTCAACAGATGATTGAAGATGCGACACCGGTTGCAAAACCTGCAACTCCGACTGCTCGCCCAGCAAATAATCCATTTTCAACAAATCCAAATACGCCACCAACTGGTGCGGCAATGCCAAGACCACCGCGCGCTGGTAATAATCCATTTAGTTCTGGCGGTGGTGGACCACGTCCACCAGCAAGACCAATTCGTCCTGGTGAAGGTGGCAGAACTCCTGGAAAGTTACAACCTGGTCAACGTCCACCAATGTCTGGTGCTCGTCCCGGTTCAGTTCGTCCAGGTTTTGCAGCACGTCCGGCACAAAGTATTCAACGTCCTACAACTGGTGGACCAAGTTCACGTCCTACAACTGGTTCATCGCCTTATCGTTCACCATCTGCTCCCCCTACTGGTTCACCATTTGGTGGCAAAGGCGGCGGCAGACCACCACAAAGAGGCGGCGCTGCAGGTGCTTTTGGTAAGGGTGGAAAAGGTAAAGGAAAAGGCAGAGGTCAAAAGAGTAAAAAAGAAAGACGCGAAGATTTTGAAAATTTACCTGCACCACAATTAGGTGGCGCGGTTGTTCCGCGTGGTGATGGTAAAACCGTTGTTCGCATGAGGCGCGGTGCAACGTTAATGGATTTTGCCGAGAAAATTAGTGCAGATCCAGCCGCATTAGTTTCAGCATTATTCCACCTTGGCGAGATGGTAACTGCAACCCAATCTGTTGATGAAGATACCTTCACTTTGCTTGGCGCAGAGCTTGGCTTTGTAATTCAGATTGTAAGTCCAGAGGATGAGGATCGTGAGTTACTAGAAGAGTTTGATATCAACCTAGAGCAAGAGTTAGCTCAAATTAATCCAGAAGATTTAGTAGTTCGTTCACCAATTGTTACCGTTATGGGACATGTTGATCATGGTAAGACTAGATTGCTTGATGCAATTAGATCTACTGAGGTAGTTAAGTCAGAGGCGGGCGGAATTACTCAGCATATTGGTGCATACCAAATTCATCATGATCACAATGGTACAAATCGTGCAATCACTTTTATTGACACCCCAGGACACGAAGCGTTTACCGCAATGCGAGCTCGCGGTGCCAAGGTAACTGATATTGCAGTTCTAGTTGTTGCTGCCGATGATGGTGTTATGCCCCAGACTATTGAAGCGTTAAACCACGCTCAAGCGGCTGATGTTCCAATTGTAGTTGCAGTAAATAAGATGGATAAAGAGGGTGCAAACCCAGACAAGATTCGTCAGCAATTAACTGAGTACAACTTAATTGCTGAAGAGTACGGCGGACAGACAATGTTTGTGAATGTATCAGCTTTGTCTGGCAAGGGAATTGATGAGTTAATCGATGCAATCTTATTAACAGCTGATGCAGCTATCGACCTACGAGCAATTGCAGATGACATTGCACGTGGTGTTGCAATTGAAGCTAATCTTGATAAGGGTCGTGGTCCAGTTGCAACTGTATTAGTTCAACGAGGAACACTTCATGTCGGAGATGCAATTGTGGCCGGTGGTGCTTATGGTCGTGTGCGAGCGATGTTAGATGAACATGGTGAAGCAGTCGAAGAGGCTGGACCATCTCGTCCAGTTCAAGTTCTTGGCTTTACATCTGTACCTGGTGCTGGCGATTCATTTATTGTTGCCGAAGATGATAGAACCGCTCGACAAATTGCCGAGAAACGACAACTTGCTTCCCGCAACGCATCCCTAGCTAAGGCACGGAAGAAGGTTTCATTAGAAGACTTCTTAGAACAATCAAAGGTAAATACTCTGAACTTAATTCTTAAGGGCGATGTATCTGGATCTGTTGAAGCTTTAGAAGATGCGCTACTTCAATTAGATGTTGGTACTGAGGTTGATCTAAGAGTTATTCACCGTGGAGTTGGTGCTATTACAAAGAACGATGTTACTTTAGCATCAGCATCTACGGCGGTAATTATTGGCTTTAATGTTAAACCAGAGCCACAAACAGCGATCTTTGCCGAGCATGAAGGTGTTGAGGTTAAGTTCTATACCGTTATTTATAAGGCAATTGAAGAGATTGAAGCTTCGCTTAAGGGATTACTCAAGCCAGAGTTTGAAGAGGCTGTGCTTGGCAATGCTGAAGTTAGAGATATCTTCAAATCCAGCAAGTTTGGAAATATTGCCGGATGTATTGTCTCTGACGGAAATATTCGCCGAAATGCAAAGGTACGCACTATGCGTGCAGGTGTAGTAATTGGTGAGAACTTAAGTATTGAATCTCTACGAAGATTTAAAGATGATGCCACTGAGGTTCGTGAAGGATTTGAGTGCGGTATCGGGCTTGGTTCATTTAAAGATCTACAAGTTGGCGATGTGATTCAGGCCTATGAGATCCGTGAGAAAAAGCGGGCTTAACAATGCCAAGTAAACGTCCCTTACAAGTAGCTGATCGGATAAAAGAGATTGTTGCTAACGCTCTTGAATCTAGAGTTAAAGATCCGCGGCTTGGTTTTGTAACAATTACCGATGTTCGAGTTACTGGTGATTTACAACAAGCATCTGTGTTTTATACCGTACTAGGTGATAATGCCGCACATGAGGCTAGTGCAGCAGCATTAAGCAGTGCAAAGGGAATGCTCAGATCAGAGGTTGGCAGAGCGCTCGGACTTCGGATTACTCCAAGCCTTGAGTTTTTTTTAGATGGTATGGGAGATTCTGCCTCTGCTATGAATGATTTAATTGAGCAAATGCACAAGGCAGATGCTGAACTTGAAAAACTACGCGCTGGTGCTAAACCCGTTGCGGAAGATCCATATAAAAAGCACGATTAAAGGTGAATTAATGGATGGCTTTTTACTAGTTGATAAAGCCGGCGGAATGACAAGCCATGATGTTGTTGCTAAGGCTAGAAAGCGATTAGATACCAAAAAGGTTGGCCATGCTGGCACCTTAGATCCAATGGCAACTGGAGTACTAGTACTTGGAGTTGGTATTGCTACCCGATTACTTTCTTATATTACCGATGGGAAAAAAGCTTATGAGGCTAAAGTTTTTTTAGGAAAAGCTACCCACACCGATGACAAAGAGGGTGATATATCTTTTACTGCAGAAAAATCTGCGCTATTAGATATCTCTGAACAGCAAATAAGAGATTCCTTGCATACTTTTGTCGGAAAAATTAAGCAACGCCCAAGCTCTGTCTCTGCAATTAAAATTGATGGTAAAACTGCTCATGCAAGAGTGCGAGCTGGTGAAAGTATTGAGATTCCAGAGCGTGATGTTGTAATTGATGAGATAAAAGTCAATAGCATTACTCAGCTTAGTGATGGGATTGAGGTAGAGATTTCAGTTACCTGCTCGGCTGGAACATATATCCGAGCAATTGCTAGAGATCTTGGTGAGCTACTTAAAGTAGGTGGTCACCTAACTCAATTAAGGCGTAATCTGGTTTCACCTTTTACCTTAGAGCAATGCAAGTCAATTGAAGAGGCTGATTTAATTCCAATTAGTGAAGTAATCGAAAAGATTTTTCCAATAAGAAAGTTAGAACTTGCTGAAAGTAGAGAGATTTCATTTGGTCGAGTAATTGAACAAAATATTGATGATCGCATCTATGCCGCTGTTGATCATCAAGATAAGTTCCTTGCCTTACTTGAAAATAAGTTACAAGGTAGCCAAGTAGTAGCTGCTCCGATCCTAGTAAACGGATCCGGACAGTAAATAGATATGAAACAATAAGCAGATGAAAAAGGTAGTCGCAATTGGAATATTTGATGGTGTTCATTCTGGCCACCAACAGATTATTGCCACTGCAAAACACCAAGGCGATGTAACGGTATTAACCTTTGATCCTCATCCAACATCAGTATTTGCCCCTGAGCGAACTCCAACCCAGCTTGTAAATCTTAGGGATCGAGTTGAGTTATTGAAAAAAGCTGGAGCAACCGAGGTTGAAGTGGTTAATTTTAATAAAGATTTTTCTCAACTCACTCCAGACCAATTTATCGAGGATATTTTAGTGGGAAGATTTTCAGCAGAACATGTTGTAATTGGTGAGAATTTTAACTTTGGATATAAGGCTCAAGGAACACCAAAGTATCTATCTGAGGTTGGTCCTAAATATGGTTTTGGTGTTTCAATAGTTAAGTTGCAAGAGAATCGAGGTTCAACAATTTCATCTTCTAGAATCCGTAATTTGATTATTGATGGTGAGATCGAGCGAGCTAATGAGTTACTAACTCGAAACTTTTATCTAAAGGGACCTGTTATTCATGGTGAAAAACGAGGACGCGAGATCGGTTATCCAACAGCAAATATTGGTTTAACACCTTTGGCTACAATTCCAGCAGATGGTGTTTATGCCGGCTGGCTAACAGTTGGTGAGAACAAATGGCCAGCAGCAATTTCTATTGGTACTAATCCAACTTTTCCTGGTATCAGAGGAAGACAGGTTGAGGCTTATGCTTTAGATCAAGTTGGTCTGAATTTGTATGATCAAGCAGCAATTATCGAATTCGGATTCAGACTTCGAGATACATTAAAATTTGATGGCCTTGCGCCATTGCTTGAACAGATGAAAAAGGATTGCGATCAAGCGCGTAAATTGACTAGTAAATAACGCTCATTTTCTCCTGGATTTTAAATATCACCGCTTGCGCTGGTAATCTTGCGCTACTAAAGCGGGAAAGTGCGCCTTCGTGAATAACACCGAGGCCCTCGTGACAAGCAGAAGGAGCAATACACATGGCATTAACGCCAGAGGTTAAAAAGGAAATAATTAGCAAGTACGGCTCATCTGCCACTGACACAGGAAGCCCAGAGGCACAGGTAGCACTTCTTTCAAAGCGTATTGATGAGATAACACAACATTTGCAGACAAATAAAAAGGATCATCACAACCGTCGTGGTTTGTTATTGATGGTCGGTAAGCGTCGTCGGATTTTGCAGTACCTCGCCAAGACAGATATTGAGCGCTATAGAGCGATTATCGAAAAGCTCGATCTTCGCCGTTAAATAAAAATCAGCAAAAAACTTTATCGCTAAGAGTTTTGGTCCTCGGTAGTGGTTTCCGGAAAACGATTTTCCG
>JBEGQD010000008.1:0-6392 GCA_041181125.1 Actinomycetota bacterium
CTTTGCTTCAAAGTTTGAAGAAACTTGTGAAGGACCTGCAATATTTGTTGATCGTGGAAGTTGTAGAACTGTGATCTTTCCATACTCATCACCAGCATCTGAGTTAACAACGGCTAATGCAGTTAAATTCTCGCGGCCTCCTCTAGGCACAAATGGTGTGTAGAGCGAGAATGTAGGTTTGCTCTGACCAGGAATTTGCATAGTTAGGTAATAAGGAGGTTGGTTACCGGAGTTTGATCCAAAACTAGATGGATCAAGAGGTACGCGCCAGAAATCCTGTCCGCCATAAAAGGCATCAGCAGTTGTTACGTGATAAGCACTTAAAATATCTCTTTGTACACGGAACATATCCTCTGGATATCTAACATGGGCAAGTAACTCTGGTGAAATCTCACTTCTTGGCTTAACAGTTCCTGGAAATGCCTTGCTCCAAGTTGCAAGCACTGGATCTTTTTCATCCCATTGATAAAGCGAAACAGTTCCATCATAGGCATCAACTGTGGCTTTAACTGAGTTTCTTATGTAATTAACATTTCGATCATCCAATGATGAAACCGCATTTGATCTACTAGTTAAGGCATCCCCGGTATTGGCAAGGTTTACAACTCTTGAGTTTGGATAGCCTGCACTAGTTGTGTAGCCATCGATAATCCAAAGAATTTTGCCATCGATAATTGCAGGGTATGGATCTCCATCCAAAGTAAGCCAGGGCGCAACTTTTGCTACTCGCTCACGGGGATTTCTATTAAATAAAATCTTAGATTCAGAGTTAATTAAATTAGAAAGCACAATTCTTTGTTCTTGATATTTGATCGCAAACAATAATCGGGTAAATAGGGAGCCCATTGGCACTCCACCTTTACCGGTGTAAGTGTAGTTTTTTTGACCATTAGTTGAGTTGTCATCTGGGTAATCAAGCTCAACTGGATTACTTGCTGCAGGTCCACCAATAATTGAGTAATCCGGAACATTCTCGCCGAAGTAAATTCGAGGTTCAAACTCTCCTAACCCTTTAGTAGGTGGAATATCGCCAACTGTAAATGTGGGTTTGCCATCTGCATCAACAGTGTTTCCAAACGCCCCAACAATTCCAAAACCATGGGTATAAACCAGGTGATCGTTAATCCAGTTTCGAGATGGATTTCCATCAATATTTAACTCACGTACGGCAACTACCACATCGCGCTCTTTGCCATCAATCTTGTACCGATCAATATCTAATGAATCAGCAAAAGCATAATATGGCTTGATCTGTTGAAGTTGCCTAAAGGTTGCAGATAAAACATTTGGATCCATCAATCTGATATTTGCAATTGTGGCGGCATCATTAGCTAATTGACCGGCAGATGTTGTAACCGTTGCTTGGTAATCCTTTACCTCTACATTAGTTAAACCATAGGCATCACGGGTGGCATCAATATTTCTTTGAATAAAGGGTGCCTCTTTGGTTGACTCAGATGGCTTTACTTGAAACTGTTGAATTGCAGCAGGATAAACACCTGCAATTAAAACTGAGGCGATAACCATTAGTGCCACACCAGCTGTTGGCAATAACCAAGATTTACGAACAATATTTGCAAAAAATAGCAGAGAGCAGATCACTGCAATGGCTGCCAAAATTGATTTGGCAGGCAAAAGTGCATTTACATCACTGTAGGTAAGGCCGGTAATTAACCTGCCCTCTTTTAAAGTCAATGCATAACGATCAAACCAATAGGCAACTGCCTTTAGTGAAACCAGTAGTCCAAGCAAAATGGAAAGCTGAACTCTAGCGGCAACCGTGGTGCGATCCTCTTTAACCTGAGTTCTAATACCACCGTAGATGTAATGGACTGCTGCAGCAGCAATAATTGCCAATACAATCGTTGAAATACCCCAGCCAATAAGTGCTTGATACATAGGCAATTTAAAAGCAAAGAATGAAATGTCCAATCCAAATTGTGGATCAACCTGCCCAAATTCAGTTGAGTTCTGGAAAAGTAGCCACTGTTGCCATAATCTTGATCCAGCTGTGCCGGCAAAATAAAAAATTACTAAGAAAATACCAATACCAGCAAGGCGACGAATTGGCTCAAGTTGAGCGCGATATCTCTCTAAATTATCAGCCTCAACTGTTACTGGAACATATATTGGTCGTTTTCTAAATGCTAAATAAATATTTAAGGTGATAATTGCTGAAGTTATAAGTCCAAAGCCTAAGAATAAATAAATTTTGGTAAATAAAGATGTTTGCCAAACATCAACAAAACCTACCGAGCGAAACCAAAGCAGATCTGCGTAAAAGCCACTTAAGGAAATTAATACGCTAGATAAAATAAATAGAACTATAAAAGTAATTGTTAATGGACTAACTCGACGCTTACCATTTCCACTCCTTGCAAATGGATTTGGAAAACCGCTACCACCAAATGGATTGTTATTGCGGTTAAAGCCGCCACCACTAAAGCCAGAATTGCTCATACGCAGATCTTATCTACTCCTAGGCATAGCTTTTACAGGTCGGAAATTTGGAATTCTCAGGCAGTTTTAATACTGCAATCGCCTCAGCGAGTGTGGCGACCGGCACAATTTTCATAGCTTTTTCACCCTTACCTTGACCTAACGCTTCAATGTTACTTATATCTTGACAGTTTTCAATTGGAGTGAAGAAAATTTCAACCCCAAAATCTCTGGCACCAATGATTTTTTCTGCAATCCCACCAATTGGTCCAACATTTCCGGTTGTTGTAATTGTGCCGGTACCAGCAATGTTTCGAGATCTAATTAAATCTTCAGCGGTTAACTTATCAACTACACCAATAGCAAAGATCAAGCCTCCACTTGGTCCACCGGTTTCTTCCAATTTGATTTTTACATCAAAAGGAAAAACAAACTGCTCCTGAATATTTATGCCAATAAATGCTGAACCATCATCTCTTGAAGATAGGGCAATTTTTTTAGTTAATTCAACACCTTTACGGTTAACTTTCACAGTTACATAATCACCTGGCTTTTTATTGTCTAAGAATTGTAATAACTCAGTTGTATTTTCAAATTTACGATCATCAATTGTTAAAACCTGATCATTTACAAGAATTACATTTTGCGCCTTACTTTCTTTATTAACATCAACAACTGCTAATTTTGAAGCACTTTTATAACCAAGGTATGAGAGTGCGGCAGCAGTGGCATTAATTTGAGATCCATTCATCTCAGCTGCTCCTTGCTTGACCGCTTCGGCTGCGGTTTCACCATCTGGATAAACCTCCTGCCTTGGCAGCACTGCCCGCTGGTTATCAAGCCAGCCATAGAAAATATCAAAGCCAGTTATATAAGAGTCTGGATCAGTCACCATCACAGAGGTCACAGATAATTTCCCAGTAGTTGGATAAGTTTTAGTACCAGATATTTTAATCGCCTCACCTAAAACATTTTGTGGCGTGCCAGGGGCGAGAATTACAAATGGAGATGGAATAAACAAGGCAACCAAAATTAATAATGTTAGAAAGAGCCTTGTTGGAGTGGGAATTTGCCCACGTGTAGGAAGTAACGATCTCATAAGGTTTCGAAACTGATTTATTTTTTTGATCTAAATGTGCTTTGAAACTTCTGAAAATTACTCACCGATCGATTAGTTTGATTATCAAACTTGGATTTATATTTTGAGATCCAAACGCCATAAACAATCGCCCCCGAGACCGCCACAATTGGGATCAGCCACCAAACCAGGGCTGCTGCTGCGCTTGAACTCATAACCCCATCCTAATCAGCAGGGAAGAAATTCGGTGGCATTATTGTTGTATCGGTATCGGCTATCTTTTGATATTAAACAGAGGGTGAGTAAATCAAAATGGGTTTTGGCTTTTTACCAAATGAGGGTCAACCTGACTTTGATGCGCTACTTAAGAAATTCTCAGAAATGGGAATTGATTCAGGCGCCCTGGCTGGTGCAAAGTCTTTTTTTGAAAGTATGCAATCTGGTGAATCTGCCGCAGATCAAAGTTTAATTAAGGTAGCAAATTTACGTGAGATAGCCAGAAAAATAATTACGGCCAAAGGCGATCTACCGATTGGCAATTTAGATCAAGAAAAATTAAACCAATCATTACTCCTGGCAAACACATGGCTAGATACTGAGATTCTTTTTCCAGCTGTGGTATTGCCAAGCCAGAGTGCCTGGTCAAAGCGCGATTGGTTAGATGAGTCAGTCACCGGTTGGCAGCAACTAATTGAACCTCTTGCCCGGGGAATGGCAGATGACTTGGGCAATGTGATTACTAATTCCAGTACCTCCCTCCCAATTGAGTTTATGGGCGCAACTGAGCAATCACCAGCCCAACAAGAGGCGATGAAGTTAATGCTGGCTCGAATCCTGCGCGGCTTTATGGGCACTTTAATCGCTACTCAATTAGGACAGGGAATTGGCATGTTGGCTAACTCAATAACTGGCGCAAATGATGTGGCAATTCCATTGTTAAAAAGTGATAGCGGCTCACATTTAATCCCTCAAAATATTAATGAATGGTCTGAAGGGCTCGGTATCGACCAGGAGCAGGTTGCTATCTATTTATCACTTCGGGAGGCGGCAGCAAGTAGGTTATTTGCTAACTCACCTTGGCTACAAAACTACATTAAAGATTTAATCACCGCCTACGGCAAAGGGATAAGTATTGATGTTGAATCAATTACCCGCCAAGCAGAAGAGGCGATGGCAAGTGGTGAGATTGATATGAATAATCCGCAAGCAATAAACCTGGCATTAAATGCAGGTTTGTTCACACCGCAACAAACACCAGCTCAAGAGCTAGCCTTAACTAGATTAGAGATGACTTTGGCATTAATTGAAGGCTGGATTGATCATGTTATTTCACAGGTTGCCGCAGATCGCATGCCAGCCTTTAATGCATTAATTGAAAACTCTCGTCGCCGACGTGCTACTAACGCGCCAATGCAACAATTATTTGCAAACTTGCTAGGACTTGAGGTTTCACCCCGAAAAATGCGCGAAGCATCTGTATTTTGGAGTGAGGTTAAAAACCTAAGAGGCGCAGATGGTCGAGATAAGTGTTGGGAAGATGCTGCCTTTTTACCAATGCCCGATGATCTATCTGATGTGAAGGCCTTTTTAGATAGCGTGACCGTGCCAGATGATCTATCTGGTTTGATTTAAAGCTTAAAATTAAAAAGCGAAATCCCCGGGCGCACAATTTCTTATCTGCCTTCCCCTTGCAGATATGAAACGGTTATCCGGGGACTTCGTGGCGCAAACATATGGGAATCAAAGGTGAGAATCAACTTAGAATGGTGTTTTAAAAAGTTTTTTTAATTTATTTTTCAACTCAAATCTGCTTTATTTATACATAAAATAAAAAGCCATTACTGGTGCGGTATGGCAAAACCGATACTGAGACAATCATTGCGTAAAATTGCAGCACCTGCTGTGGATTAACCTGTGGAGACACCCACAATTATGGTGGATAAGAAGAGGTAATGGTGGATAACTTTGAACAGGAAATCCTCTTTGCAGATTTAATGCCGCCTGTGGCTCAAATATCCAAGCGCAGAGGCCAAGCCCTTCCTGCCCTGCCATCTGATCTGCCGCAATACCGTGTTGTCCGAAAAGAACGTCGCCGGCGCAGCATTAGTGCCTTTCGCCAGGGCGGTGTGATTGAGATTCATATCCCAGCCAAGATGAGTAAGCGGCAGGAGTTGGAAATAATTCCAGAGATGATCGCAATGGTGTTGCGTCGGGAGGGTCGATCTCGAAAAACTGACCAGCAGCTACTAGAGATTGGTATGGAATTACTTGCAAAGTATCTGCCAGATTTTGATGTGGCACCGGCAAGCATAAATTGGCGCAATATGAGTGAGCGTTGGGGCTCTTGCACCACTGTTGATCGAACAATTCGAATTTCTGATCGATTAATTGGTGCACCAAATTATGTGTTGAACTACATAATTTTTCATGAGCTAATTCATCTAAAGATTCCAGGCCATGATCAAGATTTTTATAATTACTTAAATCGATTTACCGATCAGCAAAAGTGCGAGGCGTTTTTAGAAGGTTTTGAACTAGGAAGCCAAAGTGGTGGATCAGGTGTTGTTCCTGCCATAAATATCTAGTTTTACCCCTTATTTCCTACTTTTGACTTAATATTTAGGTTTTTAAGCGTGGAAAACCCCAGTTGAGCGTGTTAGTAGGGGTATGGTGTTGCCATTCGTACTCACATGCAGGAACTTGCCGGCATGCTCCCAAGAGTGCGGCGGATGGAGGAAGAAAATGGCTGAAGAGTACAAGGGTGAGGCTTACTGCGTTAAGTGCAAAGAGAAGCGCTCCTTTGAAGGACATGTAAAGGTCTCTGATTCTGGTCGCCGTATGGCACAAGGAATCTGCCCAGTTTGTGGCACAAAGG
>JBEGQD010000009.1:0-7385 GCA_041181125.1 Actinomycetota bacterium
TCAAAGCGACTTTACTGGACCACCGCTGCCGATAATTTGGTGGCTAGAAAGCTCTATGACAAGTTAGCGGTAATTGATCGGGTGCATTACAAAATCTACCTAAATCAATGAGAAATTTACGCTCAAAATAGAGTGTTATTCTTACCCCCTGACACCGATGTCAATGTAAACGAAGTGAAAAAATAATTTTCGAGAATGAAGGATATAAATATGAACTCTGCTCAATTAGCACAGATGAAAAATGGTAAGGGTTTTATTGCAGCGCTCGATCAAAGTGGTGGCTCAACTCCAAAGGCGCTATCTCTATACGGCGTTCAACCCGAAAGCTACTCAGGTGAGGCTGCAATGTTTGATTTAGTCCACCAGATGAGAAGTAGAATAATTAAATCCCCTTCATTCACCTCTTCACGGGTAATTGGCGTGATTTTATTTGAGATGACTATGGATCGACAGATTGATGGCTTAGGTAGTGCTGAATATTTATGGCAAAAGAAAAATATTGTGCCGTTTTTAAAGGTTGATAATGGATTAGCTGATGAAAAAGATGGTGCTCAAGTAATGAAGCCAATTCCAGAGCTAGATGCAAGATTAACTAGCGCACTTTCCCATGGTGTTTTTGGCACCAAGATGAGATCAGTAATTAAGCAGGCAAATGCAGTTGGTGTAAATGCTGTTGTTGATCAACAATTTGAAATTGGTAAAGCAATCTGCGCAAAAGGATTAGTCCCAATAATTGAGCCAGAGGTTGATATTAAATGTCCAGATAAGGCCGCTGCTGAAGATCTATTGCTTGCTGCATTAATTAAGCAATTAGATAAGTTAAGTGAAGATCAAAATGTAATGTTGAAGTTGACCTTGCCTGAGAAGGCAGGTTTATACACACCGCTTACAAATCATCCACGTGTGGTTAGAGTGGTGGCACTTTCTGGTGGTTATAGTCGAGATCATGCCAATGAGGTTTTAGCAAAAAACCCAAATGTAATTGCCAGCTTCTCTAGAGCATTATCTGAAGGTTTAACTGCGCAACAAAGTGATGCACAGTTTGATGCAACCTTAGATACTGCTATTCAAGCAATATACGAAGCCTCAATTAAGTAAAGATAAAGGGTTAATTACTCTTTTTTGTCATTACCCTTACTTGAGCCTGTAACTCGGCCGGCGTGAGCATGCGCGCTTGGATCCTTTTTTGATTTAATCAAGCTAGCAATCGTTGAAATAATCAATATCAGGCCGATTACGGAGAGACTAAATAGTGTTGGAATCTTTGGTACTTCACTCCAGGTTTCATGCAAGTAGGTAAAGATCAGTTTGATTCCAATAAACATTAAAATAATTGATAGACCAAGGGATAGATAAATTAGCTTATCTAATAAGCCTTTAAGCAAGAAATAAAGCGCCCGAAGTCCCAGTAAAGCAAATGCGTTTGCGGCAAAGACTAAAAATGGCTCACTAGTTACCCCAAATGTGGCAGGTATTGAATCTAAGGCAAAAAGTAAATCAGTTGATGCAATAGCAATAAATACCAAAAACACTGGAGTGGCAACTTTTTTACCATTTATTTTCGTAAAAGCCTTTGAGCCATCAAATTTATCGGTGATAGTCATCCGCTTTGAAATTGCCTTCACCATAAAGTTGTCTTCTGGGGTTGGATCCTCATCCCAATGCTTAAATAAGCCAAATCCAGTCCAAATAAGAATTGCGCCAAATATCACAAATGTAAAACTAAATGCGGCAAGGGCGGCAGCGCCAACTGCGATAAAGATTGCTCGCAATACCAAAGCAAGTAGCACACCAATCATTAAAACTCGTTGGTGGTAAATAGATGGCACCTTAAATTGTGTCAAAATAATAATAAAAACAAATAGATTATCTACCGATAGTGATTTCTCTACTAAATAAGCTGCAAAATACTCAGTACCAAATTGTGATCCTGAACTTTGCCAAACCCAGATACCAAAAATCACGGCTAGTGCAATATAGAAGATTGACCAACCTGCAGCCTCTTTAAACATAACCTCATGAGGTTTTCGGCTTACTGTGACTAAATCTAAAAAAACTAAGATCAGTATTGCTGCGATTACAACCAGCCAGGTAGTCAGTGAAACATTCATTATTTGCGCACCTATTCGTTAATGGGAGTTAGTGCCAAGGTCTTCCTCAGCCAAATATTGGCCGCAGCTCCGGGATATTTCTATCCGTGTTGACGAAGATGCTACTTTCGAGGTACTCCCCTTAACCTGCGTAATATAAAGGATTTTTAACAAGCCAAGCAAATTAAAGGTATTGCTGCGAGTCTTAAACAGAGCGAGATTATTGCGAAATCAATGACTTTTGCCAGCCAATAATTTAAATAAAATTAAGCTAAATAATGCGCTAACTAAGGATGCAACAATAACAGCGAAAACGGCAAGATCCTGAGTTGCAGGATCTGAAAAAGCCAAGTTGGCAATAAATATTGCAACTGTAAAACCAATACCCGCAGCACTTCCAGTAGCTAATAAGTCACCACCTTTAGCTCCATATGGAAATTGCGCGATACCAATTTTTCTACCTACAAATACAGCAGATAAAACCCCAATTGGTTTTCCTAATACCAATCCGGCAAAAATACCCCAAGCAATTGGCGAATGAACGGCATTTGCGATCGATTGATTTGAAATTTCAACTCCTGCATTAGCAAATGCAAAAACTGGAACTATCAAAAAACTACTCCAGGGATGAAGTTTTTTTTCTAACCATTCAATCACCGAAACTGTTCCATCATCACCATCTTGAAGCTGAGAGTTTTTCTTACTTATATCTGGAGTTAATAAACCTAAAACTACCCCAGCAAGAGTTGGATGAACACCACTTTTATATAAGCAGTACCAAAGTATGACACCTAATAAAATGTAGAAAAAAGTTGATTTAATACCCAGTTTTCCACAAAGGTAGATTGTTATTACTGCAATTAATGCAGCAATTATCCATGAGTAAATAACGCCGGTTGAATAAATAAAGGCAATAATCAATATCGCACCGATATCATCAATCACAGCTAGTGCTAAGAGAAATGCTCTAAGTGATGCAACCACCTTCGTGCCAGCTAAGGTCAATAAACCAACCGCTAAGGCAATATCAGTTGCCACCGGCACGCCCCAACCCTTGGCATCGATTGAGCCAGCAATGAGTAAATAAATTACAGCTGGAAGCGCCATGCCACCAATGGCTGCAATAAATGGAGCCATTGCTGTTTTAAAAGATGACAGGTGGCCAGAGGTTAACTCCCGTTTTATTTCAAGCCCTACTACAAAGAAAAAAATTGTCATTAACACATAATTTATTACTTTTAAGATTGAAAGTTTTAAAGAAAGGTCAAAAACTACTAGCTGAAAATCCCAGGCTAAAGTATTAAAGTATTTATCAGCAAAAGGTGAGTTTGCAATTATTAAACCAATAAGGGCTGCAACTATTATCAAAATACCGCTTGAGGTTTCACGCTTTAAGAAGTCACTAAGGGGTCTAATTACAGAACTCATAATCCCAAAGTATCACTTTAAATCGAAAAATGGATTGCAATTAAGCATTTTAAAACTAGTAATTACAAATCAACTCAAACTTATTTGCTATTCCTCACCATATGTTGAAAGTAACTACCAGGCCTACTGGTACTTGCCATCTTCTCGCCCGCTACTGAAAAGCCAATCGCCTCATACGCTTTAATAGCTTTTTCATTGTGAACCCAAACACCAAGTCCCTGTCGTTGCCATCCTTTTTCTTTGCTATGAAGGTCAATAAATTCAAAGAGTGACTTCATAACACCAAAACCTCGATACTCTGGATCGGTCCAACATCCTCCAATCCAGCAGGTGGCACCGTGATCACCTTTTAGTACCTCTATATATAAAGTACCAACATCCTTATTTGATATTGATCCAATTAAGTAATCCTCTTTTTTGAATCTATTCCGCCAGCCCTGTTCATTTAAATTATTTTCTTCATCATAAGTAGGCCCAAAAGCCTCTGGATTTTCGATCAATGCTCGTAGCCTAATATCTCTTAACCTAGACCAATCCTCCGGAGTTAATAGAGTTACATCTATTTTTGATCGCTCAAATTGATTCATAATTAAGTAAAGCCTAGCATTTAGTAATTTATACTATTTATTAAACAGGTTTTATTTCTATATTAAGAGAAACCTTAATATCATTACATCGTGAGTAAAAAAGAACTTCTTCCAGCCAGCTCAGATATGGGTGCGGTCACTTTATGGGTTGCAGATTTAGATGTAATGCTTAAGTATTATCGAGATGTAATTGGGCTAAAGGTATTAAGTGATACTGGCAATCAAATTACTTTAGGTCATGAAAATCGTAAAATTTTGCTTCTTGAGCATAAAGCAGGTTTAAAACATGCCTCACCAAGTGATGCTGGACTTTTTCATACTGCAATCTTGTTCCAAACTCAATCTGCTTTAGCAAAAACTGTGTATAAGGTTTTGAAAACCTATCCAAGCAGCTTTACCGGAAGTGCTGATCACCTAGTAAGTAAAGCTTTTTATTTTAATGACCCTGAAGGTAATGGAATTGAGCTTTATTGGGATCGGGATCGTAGTCAATGGAGTTGGGTACATGGCTCAATAGAGATGGATACAATATTTCTAGATCCAAATCTTTTCCTGAAAGAGCATTTATCTGAAGAGCCAACTGATGAGGATAAAAAAGTAGGTCATGTTCATCTTTGTGTTGGCTCAATTCCGGCAGCCGAGGAGTTTTACATAAAGATGCTTGGTTTTGAAAAGACTCTTAATTGGGGCAACGCCGCACTATTTGTCTCAGCCGGCGGATACCACCACCATATGGCAATGAATACCTGGCGCAGTAAAGGTGCTGGAAAACGACAACTTGCTTTGGGGTTAGGAAATGTTGAAATTGTTTTAGAAAATAAAGATCAAATTTTAGAAGTAAAAGATAGATTAGATTTTTATAATCTGAATTCCAATTTTGATGGTCAAAGCACTAAAGTTGAAGATCCTTGGGGAAATTTAATTTCAATAAAATCAAAATCCTTAAATTAAATACTTAAAAATTACTTTATAGATTTCATAATTTACAGCTAATTCTGTTTAGCCCGCTTTAGCTCTCGTTCTAAGATTGAAATTTTCTGCCTTAGCTGAGTAATTTCTTCAGCAGAAACTTTGCCATCTGATGATATTTCATCTACATCTTTGGCAAAATTTTGAAGTCGCTTGATTTCCTCCTCCCGATCACGATTCTCCTGCCGGGCCTCATCCATAGCATTTAGTACTACGCCAATAAGGACATTAAGAATAGTAAATACAATTACAAATACATAGGAAATGTAATATGGAAGTGCCCAAGGTGAAACTGCCAATCCATCAACTAAGTAGATTGCAAACTCCTCAAGGGTGAGCAGGATAAATAATGATGTTAGAGCAGCAGTTATATCTCCCCACTGTTCTGGCATTTCTTCGCCAAATAGGTAAACCCCGGCCATTCCATACATGAATAAGGCAATAAAAATAAGTACTGACATACTCATTAAAGGTGGTAAAGATCTAGTAATAGAACGCGTAAGGACTCGAACCTCAGGCAGGAATCTAAAAATTCTAATTAATCTAAATATTCGAAGAAGTCTAAGAATGAGAGTTTGATTTGCTAAAAACGGCGATAGTCCAATAATTATAAAATCAAAAACATTCCACCCAGTTTTAAAAAAATTCCAAGGCTTACTTCCATAAGAAATCATACGTACGACAAGTTCAGCAACAAATATCCAAAGTGCAATCTGATCAAATCGTTCAAGTGATTCTCTTGTTGCTACATCAATTCCTGGAATCGTTAGTAAGGCGAGGGCAACTGCATTTAGAAAAATAATACCGGCAATACATAGTTCAAAAGTTTGAGAGTAGACCACCCGTGTCAACCACTTAATTCTAAAGGATTCCATCGATTAGCCTTGTCTTAGGATATTTTTATTAGCATAAAATTGTACCTTAAATAGATTTTGGAATTAGAACTTACTTAACAATTCTAGAATTTTAAGCTCTACATGCCTTTAAAAAAGTTCTTACTCTATATATGCACGAAATGTAACAATAGGTTTTACCTTAGAGAAGTCTGAGAGTAATTTGTCAAATATAAAAAAAATAAAAGTTAGTTCTACAAACCATTCTTTTTACGAAATACTGCTACTAATGCGTTAGCATGTCCATGGCCCATCTCAAACTTATTTTTTAAATGTGCCACTTGCTCCATATGTGCTAACTTTGAAACCTTTTTAAGCTCCTTCATCCAATGATCGATTGATTTGCCATACTTTTTCTCAATAGATGGAAAATAGGATGCCGGTCCCATAATTTTTTTATTAGCCATTAACTCAGCCTAAAATATTTATTCGTAAAAATAAAGCAGAACATCTCGACATGCCAGAAGGGGCCAATTATTCGCGCAAACATAAGCTTAAATAGCCCAGAAGCCTAGATACTTGACATATCAACTAAATCTGATTTACTTAAGGCGTGGCACAAGTCGGCATGAAAGAGCTTGATTCAAGGGCTTGGCGTGCATTCCATAAAATTGGAACTACTCTGCTGCCTCATCTTGGTAGACAAATAACAATCCATTCTGGAATCTCTGGGGCTGAATACGTGGTGTTAGTGGCATTATCTGAATTAACAGTCCCCACTGTGAATCTTAATCGACTAGCACAGGGACTAGGTTGGGAGATCAGTCGTATGTCTCATCAGATATCTAGAATGGAAGATATCGGTTTAGTAAAAAAATCAAAAAATTCCTCTGATTCTCGGTGCTTTGATGTTTCAATCACTGCAAAAGGAAGAAGGATAGCTAAATCAGCCATTCCTTTACAATCAAAGGAAATTAATCATTGCTTCAGTAATGTACTGACTCAAAACCAGTTGATGGCTTTGATCGATATATCTGAAGCAATTTCAAGTCATATGAAAGAGCAACATCCACTCAACAAGAAGGAGAATACTTATGAAAAAGTCACTAAACGTTCGTAAATTTGCAGTTTATGCAGTAATTGCTGCAATTGTTAACTCTATTATCTTCATAATTGCTAAAAGCGCTGATGCGACAATGGTAGTGAATCAAGGTAGAACTCAAACTATAGCTATTCCTATGATCTTAGCCTCTACAATATTCGGACTTGTGATTGCAGCTTTCATCGCTTCACGTATTGGGAACAAATCTCAGAGCTTCTTATCAAAATCACCAGTAATTGGACTTGCCTTTGGCGTAGTAACTGCTGCTGCACCATTTAGTGCTTCAGATGATTCAAAGACCTCTTTGGCTTTAGCTTCAATGCACATCGTTGCAGGTTTGACTTGGTATTTAGGCGCAAAGCGCTCAATTGAATAA
>JBEGQD010000010.1:0-45994 GCA_041181125.1 Actinomycetota bacterium
ACGGCCGCGGCGTTAGTTTAGTTTCCTGGACGCTGCAATTTGCAGTTGCGATCTCCTGGGCAACCTATGGCTTTGATTCGAAATCACCATCTATTTTGATGACAAATCTTGTTGCTGCAGTCGTAAACGCCAGCGTAATTATGGAAATCTTGAAAAACAATGCGAAGTCGATTTTATTGCTAACAACCTATTGCGCAACCTGGTCTACTTTGGTACTGACTTTGCCAAGTGCCCTCGTTTCAACTTTATTGGTTGCATTAAACTTTGCGCAGTCGCCCCAAGTTATTAAGTCTTTTCGAAATATTGGAGTTGGAAAGGATTCGGCAGTATCGATCACCGCGTTAAGCGTTAGCTGCTTTAGTATCCTCATCTGGTTTATCTATGGGTTTATGGCTCAGGATTCTCTTATCAAGGTGAGTGCATCGGTGGCACTGTCAATAAACACAGCAATTATCATCTTAGAAACCATTGGAAAACGTAAGCGAGCCTTAGCTGAAGCAGCTTAGTAAGGCAGGAAGCCACGTGGATACGCAATTGCTCAAGCCTAAAATCTATTGTTGAAGGTTTAAATCCCTTTGGCCCCATCGTAAAGTTTTAAATCACTGTAGTAATCCCCGGCAAATGCAGATATCTTTGCCACATGAGTAAAGTATTTTTATTTGTAGAGGTAAGCGTTAAGCCTGGAAAAATGGATGAGTTCATCAATAAAATTAAAGCTCACGCCGCAGTTATCCGCACCGAAGATGGTTGTGAGTTTCTTGAGATCTACAAAAATACTCAGAAAGAAGATGTATTAAATGTCTGGGAGATATGGCGTGATCGCCCAGCTTGGGATGCACACATGGTTAATGAGAGTAGTAAAGCCTGGCAAAAGGTGGCTCCAGAGTATGTCTTTGGTGAAACTATTGCTGTGATGAAAACCTTGGATTAATTTAGGTAAAAATAAGTTTTAGGATGAGTAGAAAATTAGTTGCAGGTGTTGACTCCTCAACCCAATCGGTCAAAGTTGTAATTAGAGATGCTGAGACTGGTGAGTTAGTAAGAGAGGCAAAAGCCTCCCATCCAAATGGAACTGAGGTAAATCCGGCAGAGTGGATGAGTGCATTAAGTAAAGCTTTTGAAGCAGCAGGTGGCTTATCAGATATTCAAGCAATCTCAATCGGCGCCCAACAACATGGATTTATCGCACTTGATGAAAAAGGAGAGGTAATTCGTGATGCACTTCTTTGGAATGATCTGCGCTCAGCCTCTGCTGCTGCAGAGTTAAATAATGAGTTTGGTGGAGCTGAGCAAACTGCAAAGGCGGTTGGCTCATTACTGGTTGCATCCTTTACGGTTTCAAAGCTTAGGTGGATGGCAAATAATGAAAGTGAGAATGCAAAACGGTTAGCGGCAATCGCACTTCCTCATGATTGGATCTCATGGCAGCTACAAGGTGGCGGTGATTTTAATAAATTATTCACCGATCGAAGTGATGCCTCTGGCACTGGGTATTTTTCTGCTGCCACAAATGAGTATCGAAAAGATTTAGTTGCAATTGCATTAAAAGATAAACGAGATATTTATCTACCAAAGATTGCACCATTTGATGCTTTTGCAGGCCTTACCAGTGAGGGTATTCCAATCGCCGCAGGTGGTGGTGATAATGCCACTGCTGCCTTTGGAGTTGGTGCTAAAAGTGGTGACTTAGTAATCTCACTTGGCACAAGTGGAACTGCTTTTTTTGTTTCCGATACCCCTACCTTTGATCCAACTGGTCAGATTGCTGGCTTTGCTGATTTAACAGGCAGATTTTTACCACTTGTGTGCACATTAAACGCTGCCAGGGTTTTAGATGCGGTTTCAAAATTACTTGGAGTAAGCCATGATGCGATTGGCAGATTAGCTCTTGCTGCTAAACCTGGCGCGCAAGGTTTGACATTACTTCCCTACTTTGAAGGTGAGCGAACCCCAAATCGACCAGATGCCAGCGGTTTACTTGCGGGCATAACAAATGAGAATTTAACTAAAGAAAATATTTCACGAGCTGCAATTGAATCTATTTTATGCGCGCTAATTGATTCATTTGAAAACCTAAAATCAACCGGCGCTGCGATTGAGCGAGTTCTAGTAATAGGTGGAGCTGCTAAAAATCCTGGTGTTGGTCCTATCGCCTCTGCAATATTAGGTAGAGAGGTTTTAACCTTTCCACCTCGTGAGTTTGTAGCAGATGGTGCTGCTCGCCAAGCAGCTTGGGCACTTTCTGGGCAGATGCCGAATTGGTCGATTCCAGATGTGATTGCCTACTCAGAAAAGAGTGCACCTTTTATATTAGAGCATCACCGCAGCCTGAAGGATAATTCGATGCCGCTTGCGAGATTTGGAAAGAGTAAGTAAGTATTAAATTGTTTTAACAATTAACTCAGAATTGCTGGAAATGAATTTATTAATCTCATCTAGTTTCGGCTTGCGGATAGAGCCATGTGGCATGCTGGCAACGCAGGCTGCAGCAGCTGAAGCAAATCTTAAACTTTCAACAGTTTTCTCACCCTTTAAATATGAGTAGGCGTAAGCACCATGAAAGATATCGCCAGTGCCGTTGGTATCTACCGCCTCGATTTGATAGGCACTCATGTGTTGAGTTTTTAAACTGTCTTTATCTTTAAAGTAACAACCTTTGGATCCCTCAGTAAGTGCAACTAAGTTTCGACGATCATTCCAAAGTGCGTCAATCACCGCAGCTACTTCCTGCTTACCAGTTACTACCTGGGCAAAGTGAAGTGGCAAGATTAAATCTGAGGCTACCTCGATCATTTGCAGTACTAATGATTTCTCAACAAAAAATTGTTCAGCATCTAAAATAATAGGGATATTTAGCGCAGCACATCTTTTCATCACCTCAAGAGTTCCAGGTGGGCAGGTGCCGGCATCTACAAGTAATAGCTCAGCCCCTGATACAGCCTTTGCTACCTTTTCTTCACTTGGTAGGCGCAGATGGTGTAGTGGCGTATCGTCATAAATAATAAATCGCTCACCATCACCGGTAATAAAGATTGTCGCCTCAGCTGGATGAGATTTTTCTAGAAAATCTACAAACTCAGTGCTGACATTATTCTGCGCATAATCATCTAAGGCAGATTTCCATTTTTCATCCCCACTCATCGTGCCGACATAAGCACATGTTGCCCCGAGTGAAGCGGCGGCAACTAATGAGTTTCTAACATTTCCGCCAAAGCGATACTCACGTCTTACAATCTTTCCTTTTTCATCTTTCCAGTGAGCATTTGTTGCCAAAATATTGTCATAGGCCATGCAACCTAATCCGATAATCATTACTTAAAGTAAATTACTTACTCATTTGCTGGCAGGCCAGCCTCTTTAAGCGCCTCTTCAGCTTTAAGACCATCATGAATTACGGTGTAGTAAGCACGGGATGCTTTTTGAATATCTTTAGCCCCCCAAACATTTCTGCCAACAACTGCACCCTTTGCACCAGCATCTATTGCATCCCTAGTACTTGCAAGGGCAGCTCCTAGTGTTGGCTCCTTAGGTCCGCCAGCAATTACGATTGGTACTGGACAGGATTCAACAATTTGGGCAAATGCTTTTTTATCTCCTGGGTAGCCAACCTTAATTACATCCACTCCAGTTTCAATTCCGACTCTGACCGCCCATGCGATCTCATCTGGTGAAAAAATAATTTCACCATCTTTATTCTTTGAGTAATCTCTTGGATAGATGTGAGCAATTACTGGAATATTAAAATCAGCAGCATCGCGAACTGAATCGGTTAACCATTTAATGTACTTACCCTCAGTTTTACCCCTGACTGGAATTGCAACTGCGAGCGCATCTGCTCCTAACCGGACGGCATCAAGGGGTGAAACTATTAACTCTGAGATTCGATCATCTACGGTAAAGCAACCACCTTGAATGATTAAGGCAGCTTTTCCGGCGTATGGAACCCAAAGATTTTTTGCACTACCGACTTGAATTGTTACCGAGTCAGGCTTTCCGGCCAAGGTTGCAGCCAATGCCTTTGGCAGGGAGGCTAGGCCGCCAGAGACTGCATTGCCATAACCGACAAAGTGGTCAACGGCTACTCCAAATAGATTGCCAGAGGGGTTTGAAAAGATCCGCTTTAGCCTTACCTGGCGCCCAATACTCATTTTGATCTCCTAGGTGGATGGAAAATTTTATTAACTATAGCGCACGAGAAATTAATGCTTTTTGGTTAGAGCCTTAACCCTTACAAGATTAGCCCTTGCAAGAATTGAGCAGTAATAAGAAGTATTAAAGTGTGAACCTATGATTTAGGGTTAAGGGAAGTATAACATTCGTGTAACTTCCTAATTTTTGGCCAATCGCCGTTGTATTTATCGCTTTGGACGGGTAGACATGTCCATGAAGTCCGACCTATTAGGAGGAATATACGTATGAAGAAACTCTTCTCACGTCGTGCCATGGCTGCAATTGCAGTTGTTGGTGCTTCGTCATTACTACTAACTGCTTGCTCATCATCATCTGATAGCGCAGGCGGCGGTGACAAGGTAGGCGTTTCGCTTATCCTTAAAAATGATACAAATCCATTCTTCGTCGCAATGACCAAAGGTGCAAAGGCAAAGGCCGCTGAACTTGGCGTAAACCTAAGCGTTGCAGCTGGTAAAGATGAGAATGATGATGCTGCACAGATTGCTGCAATTGAGAACGCAATCTCAAAGAAGGATGCTGGTATTTTAATTACACCTATTTCAGGTGGAGTTTATGATGCGATTAAGAAGGCCCGCGCAGCTGGTCTATATGTAATCGCACTTGATACACCAACAGATCCTGCAGATATCGTTGACATTACATTCGCAACAGACAACTGCAAGGCTGGCGAGTTAATCGGTCAGTGGGCAGCTGCAAAGATGGGCGGAAAGAAAGCTGTTATCGCTCTTCTAGATATTTTCAATGACAAGAACGTTCCAACAGATTACTGCCGTGATAATGGTTTCTTAAAGGGCATGGGAATTCCACTAGGAGATCCTAAGAAGCTTGCTGATGAGCCAAAGACTGGTAAGTACACAGGTGGTAAGGGTGGTGCGTACCAGATCGTTGGTAACGTAGCAACACTTGGCGCTGAAGATGGTGGACGTACTGGCATGGAGCAATTACTTGCTAAGAATCCAAATATCAACCTTGTTTACACCTTGAATGAGCCAGCAGCTGCTGGTGCTTACGCTGCGCTTAAGGCTGCAGGTAAGGAGAAGGGTGTAGTTATCGTCTCTGTAGATGGTGGCCGCGCAGGTGTTGAGAATGTTAAGGCTGGCGTTATTGGTGCTACTTCACAACAGTATCCACTATTGATGGCAGATCTTGGCGTTCAAGCAATTTATGACCTTATCAAGACAGGCAAGAAGCCAACTCCAACAGCTGGCCTTGACTTCTTTGATACCGGAGTTAAGTTGATTACTGATGACCCACAAGATGGAATTCCATCAGAGTCAACTCAATACGGTCTAGATAACGCTTGGGGTTAATCCCAGATCTATTAGTGAATAACTAATAGTTTAGAAAGTAAGTGGGGCGGCTGAATATCTCAGCCGCCCCACTATTTACAATTTTATCTACAGTAAATAAACTACAAAAAAGTAGTGAGAGGGTAAATAGTGAGTAACCAGAACCTAGCGACAGATGCAGCTGAAAATTTTAAAGATCGTGCAACAACAAAACAAAAGGTGCAAACTACACTTCATACCTACCCATGGTTAAGCTCAGCGGCAGTATTAGTTGTTGCAGTATTCGTATTTAACTTTGGTAATGAGAATTTCCTAACTACAAACAACCTTTCCCTTATCCTGCAACAGACTGCAGTAATTGGTGCAATCGCCGCAGGTCAAACTATTATTATTTTAACCGCTGGTATCGATTTATCCTGTGGAGCAATTGCAATCTTTGCTTCAATGGTGATGGCAAAAACTGCATTTGCTAATGGCTGGCCAGGCTGGGCCGCATTCCTACTTGGAATTGCAGTTGGAACTGGTGCTGGTGCATTTAATGGCTGGTTGATTACCAAGGTTAATTTGCCACCATTTATCGTAACCCTTGGAACATTTAACGTTTTCTCAGCCTTAACTCTTTTCTACGCAACCGGTCGCACAATCATGGATAAAGAGCTAGATCCACTATTTCTCTTTCTAGGTAATCCAATCACAATTTTTAGTAACTTTAGAATTACCTACGGTGTACTTCTTGTAATCATTATGTACATGATTCTGGCTTTCTCACTTCGATATACAGCTTGGGGCAGACATGTTTATGCTGTTGGCGATGATATTGAGGCTGCTCGATTAGCTGGTATTCAGGTAAAGCGAGTATTGATGAGCGTTTATGTGAGCGCTGGATTTATATTTGCAGTTACCTCTTGGATTATTATCGGCCGCGTAGGAGCTGCAAGCCCTAACTCTGGCACAAATTTAAATCTGGATTCAATCACTGCGGTGGTAATCGGCGGAACAAGCTTGTTTGGTGGCCGAGGTGCAATATTTGGCTCACTCATCGGAGCGGTAATCGTTGGTGTATTTAGAAATGGACTTACCCTGGCTGGAGTAGATCTTTACTACCAAACTTTTGCAGTCGGATTACTGATCATTACAGCTGTTTCAATCGATCAATGGATTAGAAAGGCAAGGGTATGAGTAAATCAAAGTCGCCGGTACTGGAAGCAAAAGGTCTGGTTAAAACCTATGGTCGCGTAATCGCAATTGATGGGGCAGATTTAGAACTTTTCCCTGGTGAAATCCTTGCTGTTGTCGGTGACAACGGTGCTGGAAAATCAACCATGATTAAGTGTTTATCCGGTGCTGAAATACCAGATGGCGGATCTATGGTTTTAGATGGCTCTCCAATTACTTTCCGCCGCCAAAAAGACAGTAGAGATGCTGGTATTGAAACTGTTTACCAAACTTTAGCTGTCTCCCCTGCTCTTGATATTGCAGCAAACCTTTACCTTGGCCGTGAGGTTAGAAAAAAGGGTCCGCTGGGCACAATCTTTAGAATGTTGGATAACTCTGGCATGAAGAAGAGCTCAAAGGATCACATCACCGCTTTAGGAATTGGCACGATTCAAAATATGAGCCAAGCAGTTGAAACTTTATCTGGTGGTCAGCGCCAAGCAGTTTCAGTTGCTCGTGCTGCTGCCTTTGGACAAAAGGTTATTATTTTGGATGAACCAACTGCAGCTCTTGGTGTTAAAGAGTCAGGCCAGGTGTTGAAGTTGATTACCAGCCTTCGCGAAAAAGGTCTATCTGTTATTTTAATTAGCCACAATATGCCACAGGTGTTTGAAATTGCAGATCGTATCCACATTCAGCGTCTTGGTAAGCGAGTGGCGGTTGTTACGCCAAAAAGCCACACCATGAATGAGGTGGTAGCTGTTATGACTGGTGCTACAAAGGTTGATGTTAAAGATCAAACCTTAGGACCTGTTCGCTAAAGAACCTCTAGAAGTTTCTTGCGCATAACCGCAGGATCAACCTCTTGCCCAGTCCAGTACTTAACCCCAAGTACTGCCTGGTTAACCACCATGCCAAGTCCATCCAATATTTGGCAACCTGCAGCCTTGGCATCCTTTAATAGATTTGTCATTGGTGGGTTAACAATTACATCAGCGACAACTAACTCAGAGCTAAATGAATCGGTATTTATATTGATACGGGCATCAATATCTGGTGACATTCCAATTGATGTGGCATTAACTAGGATCTGAATATCCCCCGGCACCTCATACTTACCGCTCCACTCTTTAAACTCAGCTTTGGTGCTGGTCTTATTGTTTATTAAATCTACTAAATCCATTCCTCGCTTTTTATCCCGGTTTACAACAATTATTTTGCTTACCTTCTCCAGCGCTAGCTCTACTGCAATCGCTCTAGCCGCCCCACCTGCGCCAAGTATTGCCACACTTTTACCTGCTGGATTAACCACTGTTTTAAGGGATGTGAGAAAACCTTTGCCATCGGTGTTTTCACCAATGTATTTACCATCTCGGCGCACAACACAGTTAACTGCGCCCATTAACGAGGCTGATTCACCAAGACCATCTAGGTATTTAATTACCTCGACCTTGTGAGGTAGTGAGCAGTTAAATCCAGCCCAATTCATCGCTCTAGCGCCAGCTACAGCAGCAGCTAAGTCCTTTGGTAAAACCTCGCAATTTAGATATCTAAAGTCAAGATTGTGGTGTTTATATGCTGCTTCAACTATTGCAACTGTTGGGTTTCCAGCCGATGGTGTGGAGAAGCTTCCAGTTATTTGACTTAGAAAATTCATAAATCAATCATAGGTAGATATTGGTAATTATGGAAGCATTTAGTAGTAAATAGTCATTGGCAATGGCTGATATTTCTGCTTAGATTACATCACGATATTTAAGGAGTTTTCCACTATGAGTAGCCCAGATCTTGAAAGTGATGTAGTAATTGTTGGATCTGGAATGGGCGGTGGCACAACTGCTTACGCACTTGCAAAAAAAGGTGTCAATGTTTTAGTTCTAGAGCGCGGCGAAAGACTTCCAAAGGAGAAAGAGAATTGGGAGCCAAAAGAGGTTTTTTTAAATAAAAGATATAAATCTAAGGAAACATGGGTAGATATTAACGGCAAGGAGTTTGCCGCTGGCGTTCATTTTTATGTTGGTGGTAATACCAAGTTGTATGGTGCTTCACTTCCTCGCCTTCGCGAAAAAGATTTTGAGGAGTTAAAGCATTTAGAGGGAACCTCCCCTGCTTGGCCGTTTTCTTATTGGGATATTGAACCGTTTTATGTTGAAGCAGAGAAAATGTATAAGGTGCATAACAACGTTGGTGAGAATCCAACTGAGCCTCCTAGAAGTGAACCATTTCCATATCCGGCACTTGCGCATGAGCCATATATCTCAGCTATGGCAGATCGGCTAAGAAAGGCTGGCGTTACGCCACATTCAAATTCAATGGGAATAGATCTGGGCGAGGATGGTAAATGTATTCGTTGTAAGACCTGTGATGGTTTTGCTTGTCGAGTAGGTGCTAAAAGTGATGCTGAGATGAATGCAATTAATCCAGCATTGTTAACCGGAAAGGTTAAATTACAAACATCTGCTGAAGTTGTGCGGATTGAATTAACAGATGACGGTAAGCGAGTCGATCACTTAGTCGTCAATGGCCCTGATGGGCAGTACAAGGTACGGGGTAAGAAGTTTGTGATCTCATGTGGTGCAGTTTTAACTGCAGCTCTGCTGCTGAAATCTAAATCCAGTAAGGCACCAAATGGTGTGGCAAACTCCTCTGATTTAGTGGGCCGTAATTTTATGATGCATGTGAATACTCATATTGCAGCTGTTGATTTAAGACGCAAAAATGATGTAGTTTTTCAAAAGACACTCTCTTTTTCAGATTGGTACTTAGATGGTGGCAAAGGTTATCCACTTGGAATTATCCAATTAATAGGCAAGGTCCAAGGCGTAATGATGAAGAGTTACGCAACCAAAGTTCCGCTGCCAATCCTTAACCTACTTGCAGATAGAAGTGTTGAGTTTTTGGTTATGAATGAGGATCTGCCAAGTAAGGATAATCGGGTAACAATTGATGAGCGCAATCGAATTCACCTTGTACGAAAGCCAATAGGTATGCGCACTCATAAAATACTGATGAAAAAAACTTTAAAAGTTTTACGAAAAGCAGGTTATCAAGCAATATTTAAACAACCATTTGATATATCAATGAATGCTCACCAGTGCGGTACTACCGTTGCAGGCTCTGATCCAAAGAAATCTGTAGTTGATCAGTACTGCAAAACTCATGATGTTGAAAACCTCTACCTAATTGATGGCGGCTTCTTTCCATCATCTGCAGCGGTAAACCCGGCCTTAACAATTGCAGCTCAAGCACTTCGTGTTGTAGCAAAATCTGATCTAGCTAGCTAAATAAAACTTGGATTAAAGTAGTAATTGATAATCAAATTAGATGGCGGTCTATCAACCGCACTTGAAAACAATGGTAATAAATTAACAACCTCACTTTGGACTGGCGAGTTAATATTTTCTAAGCCTGAGGAGATTACGAAGGCACATCTTGATTTTATAAATGCTGGTGCTGAGATAATAATTTCTGCCGCATACCAGCTCTCCTATTTAGGTTGTTCTGCTAAAGGCTGGAGCCAAGACAAGACAGATGATGCCCTTCGTGAATCTACTAAGTTGGCTAAGGATGCGGTTACTAAATCTAATAAGAAAGTTAAGGTTGCTGCCTCAGTAGGACCATATGGGGCGGCGCTGGCTGATGGCTCTGAGTACAAAGGCAATTACGGTGTTACAAAATCTGTTCTCAAAGATTTCCATGCTAGAAGACTTGAGTTGTTAATATCAACAGATCCTGATCTATTAGCACTGGAAACAATGCCAGATACATATGAGGTTGAGGTGTTACTAGATCTACTCCAAGATTGCCCAATTCCATATTGGGTTTCATACTCCTGCACATCTGGAAATAAAACAAGTGCTGGCCAAAGTTTTGCTGATGCAGTATCTCTGGCCCAGAACGCGTATGCAGTTGGCATTAATTGCACATCACCAGAACTTATAACTGATTTATTACTATCTGCCAAGAGTGATAAACCTTATGTGATCTATCCAAACTCTGGTCGAAAGTGGAATGCAGATAAAAAAGTTTGGGAAGGTAGCTCTACTGCCGGCTTTGATAATTCACTTGTTAATACTTGGATATCAGCGGGCGCAGCAATAATCGGTGGCTGCTGCGGAATTGGGGCGAAAGAAATTAATGAGTTAAGCCTTAATAATGAGTTACTAACTTAACGAATTCTTGCGCTAATCTCTTTAATTTCAGAGATATTTCGTGCTCCAGTAAGTGCCATAGTATTTACAAAGTCGCGCTTAATTAACTCAACAACCTTTTCTACGCCACGTTGGCCATCTGCCATAATTCCGTAAAGATAAGCCCGGCCAATAAATACTGCTTTAGCGCCAAGGGCAATGGCAGCATATGCATCTTGACCAGACATAACTGCGCCATCTATATATACATCAATTTTGTCACCCACTGCTGCAACTACCTGTGGAAGCAGTTCAAGTGGAACTGGGCCAGAATTTAACTGCCGGCCACCATGGTTTGAAATAATAATTCCACTGACTCCCATTTGCGCAAGTTTTTTTGCATCCTCAACACTCTGCACACCTTTTACTAAAATTGGCCCGTCCCAAACTGATTTAAGCCAATTAACATCATCAAATGATGTTGCTGGATCAAATATCTTTGCAGCTAGCTCAACTAATGGTCTATCCCAACCTCTAAACGCGGCAAACTCAAGTTTTTTTGTTGTGAATAGATTTAGCCACCAAATTGGTTTCCTTGCGATTGCAAAAACTGTTTTAAGACTTATTCTTGGTGGAATTGTTAGGCCATTTTTCATATCCCGAACTCTGATACCACTTACTGGCGTATCCACCGTTAAAATCAAAGCTTCAAAGCCACTTTCCTTTGCCTGTTTGATAATAGATAGACTCTCATCTCGATTTTGCATTACATACAATTGAAACCATCGTCGGGCCCCAGGAACGGCAGCAGCTAATTCACTAGGCGAGGTAGTTCCCATCGTAGAAAGTGAATAAATTAAATTATTATTTTCTGCAACCGCAGCTACCGCTGGTTCACCAACATGGTACATAAGGCGGGTATAGCCAGTTGGCGAAAATAAAATTGGTAGATCTACTTTTTTTCCATAAATTTCAATGGAGGTATCAATTTTTGATACATCACGAAGCACTTTCGCATTGAACTCAACATGGTCAAAAGCATCTCTGGATCTTTTATAACTTACCTCATTGAGAGCAGATCCCTCTACATAATCAAAAACAACTTTTGGCACTCGTTTTTTTGCAATCTGAGCTAATTCAAAGATGGAGGTTGCACGAGCAACTCTTGCTTTGTTTCTAAATAAGGTTGGTAATTTCCATTCAATTAATGAAATAAAGTGTGGGAGGTCTGGAAACTGCCGCTTGGATTTAATTGTTTTCATTATGCATAGCGGGCATGTAAGCCGCCGTCAACCATTAGATCAGCACCGGTAACAAAGGAAGCATCCTTGGAAAGTGCAAATAAAATAACATTTGCAATCTCTTCCGGTGATCCAAATCTTGAATTAGGGGCAACAGAGAGTGCGTGAGCTTTTTCATCTGGAAATGACTCCATGTATTTCTTAAGCAAAGGTGTGGCAGTTGTTCCGGGTGAGACGGAGTTGACTCTAATTCCATACTTCCCCTCATCTAATGCAAGGTTTCTAGTCATTCCAACTATTCCATGTTTTGCAGCTGAGTATGGGAAAAAATTTGGCCTCGACATACGCCCGTGAATTGATGAGATATTAACTATTGACCCGTACTTAGCTTTTCTCATCTCTGGCAGGCAAAGTTTTGCTAGATACCAAGTGGATTTTAAATCTAGCGCGAAAAAGTCATTCCACTCCTCTTCGGCGTATTCAACGGCGTCGGCATAGGAATTTCGGCCAGCATTTGAAACCGCCATAGTTACTGGACCAAATTTTGAGACCAATTTGTCATAGCCAGCTTTAAAAGTTTCAAATTTAGATACATCAGCATGCTCAAATTGGATTTGATAACCCTCTTTACTTAATTTATCTACCAAGGCGTTAGCTTTTGCATCATCGATATCAACAAATGAAACTTTGGCACCTTCTTTAATGGCGCCTAAAATAATTGCTTCACCAATACCGGCAGCCCCACCAGTAACAAATAAGTGTTCCCCTCTTAACATCATGACAATCTAGCTCCTAGCCCGCCGTCAACAGCCCATTCAGATCCACTTACATATGTTGATTTATCAGAGAGTAAGAAGGTAACGACCTTTGCTACCTCACTGGGCATACCCATTCGCCCAAGCGGCTGAATAGCGTTAATTCGATCCTCACCGCCCGCCTCACCTTTTAGAAAAGCTTTTGTACTTTCAGTTGAAATGTAACCAGGTGAGACAGCATTTACACGAATCTCATACTTACCTTCATCTAACGCAAGGTTTCTAGTTAAACCCAGAACAGCTAACTTTGAAGCACTTGCAGGAAAATATCCAGGATGCGTTAGACGAGTTTGAATAGAGCAAATATTTACAATTGAACCTTTTTTAGCTTTACGCATTGCAGGAAGGGCTAGTTTTGCAGTTAGCCAAACTGGCTTCATATCAACTGCAAAAAAATCATCCCACTCTTTATCAGTCATTGTTACCGGGTCAGCTTTTATGACAGCTCCGGTGTTATTTACTAAGCCAGTAACATCGCCATGCTTTGAAACTAATTCTTTGTAAGCCGCTGCCAGCTCGGTAAAGTTTGCGACATCTGCTTTAATAAAAGCAACCTTTGATCCATTTGAACTTAGTCCTGCTGCAAGTTTTTCACCTGCCGATACATCAATATCTATGAAGGAAACTTTGGCACCCTGTGCAGCAGCATCTGTGACAATAGCTGCGCCAACTCCTACAGCCCCACCTGCTACGAATATATGCTCACCGGCTAATTTCATATATTTAACCTACCTTAAAACTCTCACTTCTTAAAGACCAAATAGATTTGTTCTTTTACCTGAAGTGCCGGTGCTGGTGATAAAGACAAATCCAGATTCAGGATATTTTTCTAAATCAGCGGATTCTCCTGGATTTCCAACTGCTGAGGTGATTATTAATTTATCCAATTTCTCGCCACCAAAAACGCATGAAGTGGCATTTGCGCTAGGAACTTTTATCTCCGCAATTTGTTTACCATTTGTGCCATCAAAACCTCGCACGCAATATCCCTGCCAAAACGCAACCCATAAATTGTCATCAGTATCCATGCACATTCCATCTGGATAACCAACTCCGTCATCAAATTTAATAAATGGACGACGATTACTGATCTGGCTTTCATCAACATCGAACAGGTCTACGCGCATAGTTAATGTGTCGATGTAAAACATCCTTTTACCATCCATGCTCCAATCCATACCATTACTAATGCCAACATTGCCAAATAATCGAGTTAATTTTTTACCATCTTTACTTAATTTATAAAATGACCCTTCATTACTTTGGTTTGAGTAAGCCATTGAACCTAAGAACAAATCTCCAAATGGAGATACTTTTGCGTCATTCCATCGAAGTGGCACTTTGTCGCCAACTCCATCGGCATCTTCTCTGGTTGGTAGCTTAGAAATCTTTCCATCACTATCGCGCAAAATTGGACCGTTAGCCGTTCCCAGTATTTCACCATTAGTTTTTCTAGGTATTTGAAAACCGATAACTTCATTAGTTGAGTATTCACCAATAGCGCCAGTGTTTAAATCTCGCCACCGAACTGCTTGACCATAGATGTCACACCACTGAATATGATTATTTTTTAATCCGGTTGCTGTTGGACCTTCACCTAACTGATTACGACGTGAATCAAAAACCTCAACTTTATTACTCAACTCTTCTCCAAAATTATATTGTTCAATCGTTCACCGGATGCCAATAATTGAAGTTGAGATTCAATCAACCTTTTTGCTCTTTTTTCAAATGCAGTTGTGTTTCCACCAACATGCGGTGATATCAATACACCTTTTGCAAGCCAAAGCGGGTGATCCTTTGGCAAAGGCTCAGGATCTGTAACATCTAGTGCTGCCGTAATTCGTCCGGAGTTAAGCTCTTTAACTAGTGCATCGGTCTCAACTATGGGGCCGCGAGCAACATTTACTAATAGCGCTCCGTCCTTCATCAAAGCTAATCGTTTAGCATCAAATAAATGCTTACTTTCTGGGGTAAGCGGCAATATTAAAATTACAACATCAAGGGTTGGAAGGTGCTTATCCAAGTCTGTAATGGCGATAGTGTTATCACGGCCACTTTGAGTAAAGGCAACTATTTCAACAGCAAAGCCGGCAAGCATCTTGGCTATCGTTGAACCAATCGAGCCAAAACCAACAATGCCAACTTTTCGATCATTTATTGATTTATTCCTGGTATGAACCCACTCAGATTTATCCTGATTCCGAACAAAATCTGCAAAACCACGAAGTGAGGCGATTGTTAGTCCCACTGCTAACTCAGCTGTTGAATCATCATGAATACTTTTGCCATTACACAAAGTAATTCCAGGACGAACAAACTCAAGTGCGTCGTCATATCCGGCGTTTGGAACTTGCAGAATTTTTAGATTTGGCATCATTTGTGTCATTTCAAGAGCGGGACGTCCTCCCATATACCAAGGAACATAGAAAGTGACTTCAGAGAAATCACCTCCCTCAATTGGAGTGGTTTTTGGTGATAATTTTTTAAACTTACTTGGAACATTTAAGTCATCCCACTGCGTCCAAATTACCTGCTCACTCATTACTTAAGCCGCTCATTTATATCTTCTGGAGTTACTACTACTTTATTTATCAACGTACCAATCTGATCAACGGTAATACTTACCAGATCTCCAGCCATAAGTGAGATATCAAGTGGTGGCACAATTCCAGTGCCAGTAGATAGAACTACGCCTACTGGAAAATGTTGGCACTTAAATAAGTAATCGATTAGATCATCAAATGAACGATTTAGTGATTTAAGTGAGGTTTCAGCCTGCCAAATTATTGATCCACCTCTTTCAATTTTTGCATAAATATCAAGTTTGTCATGATCTACTATCTCCCAAATTGGCCTAATCATTGGTCCTAATGCATTTGAACCATAATAAATCTTTGCTTGAGATAGATACAATGGATTTTCACCCTCAATATTTCTTGATGTCATATCATTACAAATACTCATGCCAATCAATTCACCAAATTTATTAATAACAATTGCAACCTCAGGCTCTGGCACAGAGGTCTTTGCATCCTCGCGAATACCAATTTCGCCCTCATGGCCAACTGTTCTACGGGCAGTTGCTTTAAAAAATAACTCTGGCCGATCTGCTTCATAAACTAATTGATAAACATCTGGAATTCCACTCTCTTCTTTTCTAGCATCCCTTGAACGTTGGTAGGTAACGCCAGCTCCCCACACCTCAGTATCGACTGCAACCGGGGCTAGTAACTTCCCCTTTAGCTCTTTAGTGCCTGCAGCTTCATATAACTTACGAAAGGCGCCCATTTGCAAGCTAAGTGCATCAGAGAGTGTGCTGATGCTTTCGATCTCAAAGTATTTGCCGCCAATCTCTTTTACAAGATGGTAAGGCTGGTTTGGGGTTTGAATGACCGCTAAGTGGCTCATTTATATCTATTCGTCAAAGTAACTCTGGTCACCATTCTCGCAATAGTATAGGAGCGTGTTGGAATAGTGAATACTGTTCGCCTATTGAGATAGCAGATCGGAATATTGTTTATGAGTAAAGAGTTTACTGGCCTTACAGCAATAGTCACTGGTGCTGGCTCTGGTATTGGCCTTGAGGTTGCGAAGGCTTTAAGTGAAGGTGGTGCAACTGTATTTGGATTTGATATTAACCAAGGTGAGATGAACTCTGTTGCAAAATTTATAAAGTGCGATATCAGCGACTCAACCTCTGTTGACTCAGCTTTTGCTGAGTTTAAAAAGACCGGTAATAAATTAGATATTTTAATTAATAATGCTGGTATTGGCTCACTAACTACAGTGGAAAAAGAAACCGATGAGGTTTGGCTTAAGGTATTAAATGTTAATGTGATTGGTACCGCCCGAGTTTCTCGGGCTGCAATCCCACTGCTGCGAGAGAGTAAACATGCCTGCATAGTAAATACCGCATCAATTGCAGCAACCGATGGTTTTCCAAATCGCGCAGCATATAGTGCATCAAAAGGAGCGATACTCTCGCTAACCCTTGCAATGGCAACAGATCATCTTGCCGATGGCATAAGAGTCAACGCGGTAAATCCAGCAACCACTGATACGCCGTGGGTTAAGAAGTTACTTGATCAATCACCAGATGCTGCGGCAGCTAAGTCCGCATTAGAGGCACGGCAACCAATGGGACGACTCGTATCACCGGGTGAGATTGCAAATGCAATTGTGTTTTTAGCAAGCCCACTTCAAAAATCAGTAACTGGAACTACTCTAAATATAGATGGCGGACTTCACTCACTTAGGATCCCAAAATAATGCATCCAATAAATAATTATCGATTTGGTGCCTACGCGCTGTTTGCAATGGGATTAATAAATCTTAGATACCAAACGGGGTCTGAAGGAAATCTTTCAAAGAGTTTGGTTTTAATTTTAGTTGGTGCGATAGTTCTTGTTTTAACATTTATTCCAAAGCTAACTAGCTTTTTCATGAAGCGAAGTGTTAAATCACTTTCACTATTTCTACTTGCACTCCTTATTGCTTACGGAATGCTCATCTAGCTGCATGGATTTGGCAGGTATTAAAGTAAGGTGGAATGAGGTTTTAGACACACTACTTGAAATTGATCGGGTTGCTTGGATAGCTTTTTTTGATGCTCGGCTAGTTTCATTTGAAGATAATCAATTAACCTTAGACTTTTCTGATAGTCAAAAGTTTGCAAGTGCGCATGATTTTAAGCAAACACGTAATTCAGCCCACACACACTCATTAATTGCTGCAATTAAAACAGTTTTAGGGATTTCACCCACGATAATAGAGCGGTGAAAAGATTAGCGCTGCTACTAGCTATCACCACTGGCTGCACAATATTTGTGCCAGCTGCAAATGCGGCAACTAAAAAAACTACTCTCTCATTAGCAGTGGCCAGCACCCCAAATGCTGGTGAATCTGTCGTTACTTTTTATGGTCAAGTAAAACCTGCCCGTAAGGCAAGTGTGGTGATTAGTTCATTTGATGGTGTCGCCTGGAAAAACACACCGCTTAAAACAACCTCGACAAGTAGTGGTTCCTGGCGAATTACGACGGTAGCAACTGCAATTAAAGCGGAGGGTCAATATAAAGCAACAGCAATAATTGGCAAAAAGAAAACACTTTCAAAAGTTGTAAATTTTAAGCTTGATACAAGTAAGACTTTTTCGGACACAAACGCATTATTTTTAACAGCAGAAACGAGTAAGTTAACCGGTGGGCGAATTCAAGGATCTGACATAAGTCGATGGCAGCATCCAAATGATCAACCGATTGATTTCAAGAAAATGTTTGAGGCTGGAATGCGATTTGTTCTAATTAAAGCATCTGATGCGCAGGAAAAAGCAGACATAGAGACGCTGAAGTGGTTGGTCGGTGATCGAAATGCTGCACAAGCTGCTGGGCTTTACACCGGTATGTACCACTTCGCATATCTGCCAAATAGCACAGATGAGGCTTATGTAATTAGAGATGCAAAAGCACAGGCACAAAAAGTAATCTGGCGACTTGCTTCATTGGGTGGATATAACGAACGTGATCTGCCATTAGCTCTTGATCTAGAAAATAATTGTGTTAAGAAAAATAGATCCGGGACTTGTATTAAAACAATGCCAAGAAGCTTAGTTACTTTATGGGCAGAAACTTGGCTTCAAACTGTTGAAGAAAAAACTGGACGTAAACCATTTCTGTATTCGTACTCGCAATTTTTAGAGGGAGCCACTACAAGAAGTGAAGTTCTTCGCCAATACCCACTTTGGTTAGCGCACTATGGTGTAAGTCCTGCTGATCCAATTGCTCAGCCAGGTCAACGCACAAATATTGGTTGTTTCGTTCACTCTTGGAGTACTGCTAATTGCTCCTCGCAATGGCAGATTTGGCAGTACTCATCATGTGGAATTGGTAGTAAGTATGGCGTACCAAGTGCCAGAGTAGATTTAAATGTTTTTAGAGGATCTGCAGATAATTTTCTTTCTTTAATTAAAGGCAAATGGCAGCCTGAACCAGCAGATTTAATGCCAACAAATGAACCAACAAATATTAATTTAATCTCGGTAGCCTCAACTGATACAAATACTCCGGTTGAGATAAATGTTGAAGTCTTTAGAAATATTGGTACACCAGTTGTTACTGGAACTGTTGTGTTCAGACCAATTGATACCAATATTAAAGTTAAGAAACAAACAGCCGTTCGCTCAGCAAGTGGTAGGTGGGAGTTAAGTATTGAAGGATTACCAGCTGGAGTTACTGCTGGAACCTTAAATTATGTAGATATTTCAAAGACTCATGCAGATAATCTATTGCCGCTTTCAATTACGCTATTACAGGGTGCAGAACTTCCTAAGCCAACCCCAACACCTAAGCCAACTGCTACCAAAAAACCAACTGATAGCTGCGCTAAACAAATAAAGCACTGACCCTTTCCACTACAGTTACCCTTATGAAGCAGGTGCTACCCGGTGGGGTTAATCGAAGTGATTTAAAACTTTCTGATGGCAGAACAATCTCTTACTACGACAGTAAAGAGATTAATCGAAGTGCTGCTGATCTGAGAAGTGATGAAGCACAGCCTGGCATTGGCCATCTGCGCCTTGACCCACTGGTAAATGAGTGGGTTTCAGTTGCATCTCATAGGCAACATCGAGTTTTTCTGCCACCAAAAGAGTTGTGTCCACTCTGCCCTTCAACAAGTGAGAAATTAACTGAGATTCCAGATAAAGATTATGAGGTTGTAGTTTTTACAAATCGCTCTCCAGCACTTACTACCCCAGCAAATAATTGGAAATTACCTGAAATAAATGGACTTGATACTCCAAATGCAGATGCTGCTGGAGCTTGTGAGGTGGTTTGCTATACACCAGATCATGGCACTAGTTTTGCAAAGTTAAGTGAGCGACAGATTCGAACTGTGCTTGAGGCTTGGAAGGATCGCGATAGCGCACTTTCCAAATTACCTTTTATTGAGCAGGTATTTCCCTTTGAAAATCGTGGTGAAGAGGTTGGGGTAACCCTCTCTCACCCACATGGGCAGATATATGCATATTCATTTTTACCACCGCGGATTGAAAAAATGTTGCAGGCGGCGCAGGATCACCTTAAGAAAACTGGTAGAGCTTTACTAGATGATGTAATTAAACGTGAGATTAAAGATGAAAAAAGAATTATCTCCCAAAATGATGAGTGGATTGCTTACGTGCCATTTGCAGCAAGATATCCGTTTGAGATTCACCTTGCGCCAAAGCGTGGCGTTGCAGGAATGAGTGAGTTAGATGAGGCTCAATCCGCCACCTTCCCAGCAATTGCAAAAGAAATTTTGGCTAGATTAGATGGTGTATTTGGAATTGAGATGGCATATATCGCCTCTTGGTATCAAGCACCAGTAAATATTGGCCGCGATAGCATGCGACTTCATTGGCAGATAGTTTCAGTAAGACGTCAACCAGGAAAACTCAAATACTTATCTGGATCAGAGTCTGCTATGGGTGCATTTATTATGGATTTAGAGCCAGAACAATCAGCACAGCAACTACGCGAAGTTAAACTTTAATTAATCAACTGGAGTAATTGAGATAACCTCAACCCCACCAATTGAGGTTAAGACATTTACTAAGTCGGTTGGATCACTTCCTGGTACTGCAATAGTGATGTCATCGATACCTCTACCATTTTCACTTCGCAGAACTACCAGACCTCGAATATCCCCACCAGCAAAGCCAATTGCGGAAGCAACCGCACCAAGGGATCCTGGTCGGTCAGGTAATGCAACCTGTACTCGATATAGCGCCATGCTCCCTGACTTGGACTCGAACCAAGAACCTGCCGGTTAACAGCCGGCTGCTCTGCCAATTGAGCTATCAGGGAATACAACTAACTTTTTTCAGATCGTTGTGGGCAAATACTAGCGAATAAAAGAATCTGCTCAAATCTATGCCTAAATTGGGTTTAACTCTCCCCTAACGCCAACTCTTTTTGCACCCGCCTTGCTGCCTCCATACCAACTAATTGACCAAATATCTCTTGATACTGCGCATCATTCTCTACAGGATTTAAACGTTGCAAAGTGGATTTAATCTCAGCAATTTGCCGACTTAATGCCACCTCGCGAAGGCGGGCAAAAATGCTGGTGATGTATCGCTCTGATACCTCACCATCAGTTCTTATTGGCTCCACAATTAACTCCGTAACCAATGATTTAAGCTCTTCACTTTCACACTTTTCAATTAATTCTTGAGTATTAAACTCTTTTTGATTATCAATTAATCTACGAAGTTGGGTGTAAAGCGGAAATGAAAATGCCGCCGGCTCTAAATCAACCCAGCTATATGCCAGCTCTGGTAGTTGTAATTTAACCTTTAATACCTCACGCTCTAAAACTAGAACTGGATCGGTTAAATTAACCCGCTTATCACTTGGTTGATCACTTGCTTTTCCTATTTTCTTAACCGCAGCAGAGACAATATCTACCTCCATGCCAAGCCAGCCAGCAAGGAGGCGCACGTACTCAGGTCTAAGTGAGGCATCTCTGATCTTGCCAATTAATGGGCTGACTTGGTTTAACGCATTTACTCTGCCCTCAGCTGAGGTAATATCATAATTTGCAATCACGGATTTAATAGCAAACTCAAAAAGAGGAACTCTTCTAGCAATTAAATTACGAACTGCATCATCGCCATGTGCTTGGCGCAACTCGCATGGATCCATACCATTTGGTTCAACTGCCACAAATGTTTGGGCAACAAATTTTTGATCATCTTCAAATGCACGAAGTGCTGCTTTTTGACCGGCAGCATCACCATCAAAGGTGAAGATAACCTCACCACGGAATGCATCAGCATCCATTAATAATCTTCTAATAATTCGAATATGCTCATCGCCAAAGGCGGTACCACATGTAGCAACAGCGGTGCTTACTCCAGCAAGGTGGGCGGCCATAACATCGGTATAACCTTCAACAATTACTACTTGTCTATTTTTTGCAATCTCCTTCTTTGCCATATCTAGGCCATATAAAATTTGATTCTTCTTATATACCGGAGTCTCTGGTGAGTTTAAATACTTAGGCCCGGTATCAACCTCATCGGTTGCAAGTTTTCTAGCACCAAAGCCGACTACATCACCAGATATATCTTTGACTGGCCAGATTAATCTATTTCTATACCGATCAATCATTCCTTTACTTCCCTCTTTAACAAGGCCAGCCAGGTTTAACTCTTCATCACTAAAGCCAATACCCTTTAGGTGCTTATACAAGCTATCCCACTCATCTGGCGCGTAGCCGACATTGAAGTTTTTAGCAGCATCGCGATCAAATCCTCGTTTAGTTAAGAAATCTCTACCATGTTGAGCTGCTGGAAGTTGCAATTGTTCTTGGTAGTAAATAGATGCTGCAGTATTTGCTGCCACCAGGCGAGAGCGGTTAATTGATGGACCACTGGTAAAGCCAGTGCTTTCATAACGAAGGGTGTAGCCAATTCGATCAGCTAATCTTTCGATCGTCTCCATAAAAGTTAGATGCTCTAACTTCATAATAAATGCAATTACATCACCACCTACCTGACAACCAAAGCAGTGAAAATAACCTTTGCTTGGTGTTACATGAAAGGATGGACTTTTCTCATCATGAAATGGGCACAAACCTTTTTTCTGACCACCGCCGGCATTTTTTAATTGCACATACTCACCAACTACATCATCAATTGGTGAGTGATCGCGGATGTAGGTGACATCCTCATCTTTAATTCGCCCGGCCATACTTCCTATCCTAGTTTCCTAGATCCCAATTGAAATTACTTACTGTTGACTAAGCGCTCATGCAGGGCGACTGCGCCTGGATCGGTCAGGGATGCGACCTGATCGATTACTACCCGAAGCCGTGCTTGATCAGTTTGTGCATTTTGCCAATCCTGTAGGAAAAAACCCTCCAATGTTGCAGGTGCGCTAGCTAAGATCGCTTCAACTAACTCGGTGAGTAATCGCTGCTGTTGGGCATATCTAATCTGGGAATCATCAGCATTAATTACATAATGGCCAGCCATAGATTTTAAAACCGCTACCTCAACTCGTTGCGCTCTGGGCACAACTAAGTTTGCGTTGTATCGAGTTAAATCCCCATCGCCATACTTTTCTTGAGTTGCAACCTCTGCTGCTTGCGCAAATCTGCCAATTAATTGGCTAGCTAAATCCTTTAATCTTGCAAGTGATCTATGAGTTCCATCGTAATAACGCGGCCAACAAGATAGTTTTTGAAGTGAGGAAAGTGCGATTTGCATCTCTTGCTCGGTAATATCTGCTAAATACATCTGCTTTGCAACAGTAAATAATTTTGGTAGATCATTATTTAATTGATCTAATTTAATTTGACCAGAGACAAGTGAATCCTCTAAATCATGAACGCTATAGGCCACATCATCTGACCAATCCATAATCTGTGCCTCCATTGAGGTTTTGCCAGATTCAACTCCATCTCGATACCAGTTAAAAATCTCAAGATCATCTTGGTAGACGCCAAATTTATTTGAGCCCAAAACCCTGCTCCACGGATATTTAGTAGCAGCATCAAGTGATGCCCTAGTTAAATTCAAACCAATTGATTTACCATCTGGTAATACTGTTTTAGCCTCTAACCTAATTAATAATCTAAGACTTTGAGCATTACCTTCAAAGCCGCCGCAAGAGTCAGCTAATTGGTTTAAAACCTCTTCACCATTATGACCAAATGGTGGATGACCAATGTCATGGGCAAGACAAGCTCCCTCCATTAAATCTGGATCAGCACCTAGTGCTGCCCCTAACTCTCTACCAACTTGGGCGCACTCAAGTGAGTGCGAAAGGCGCGTTCTTGGAAAATCAGTGGCCCAAGGAACTGCTACTTGAGTTTTTGCAGCCAGCCGGCGAAGTGCAAAGGAGTGAATAATTCTGGCGCGATCTCTTGCAAACTCAGTTCTACCGCCACGCTTTGCTGGCTCATCTAAGAATCTGGCGCGATCAGCACTGGTGTAACCAGGATGTTCAGCTGCTGCTCTAATCACCATTTGCCTAATCCTACCCTCTTTAAATATGGCGTATATATGGCGGAAATTTATTAACTTTTACTACTTTTAAATTTAGGTAGGTGTAAATCAAAATAAATAGATATAAATCTTGTAGTAATTACCATGAAGGCGCCTATTACCGCTGAGAAAGTTTGGTTTACTTCAAATTGATTTAGTCCCACAAATGTAATTGCCCCAATTAACGATGAGGTTCCAATTGTTTCTCTGTGCAATAAAACTGGCTCCACCTGACACAACACATCTCGAAGTAAACCACCAGTGACTGCGGTGATCGCTCCTAAAATTACACATGCTTGCCAACCTACCTCTTTATCTATCGCAAGCTGTGCTCCTGAGATAGTGGCTATCGCCAAACCAAAAGTGTCCATAATTAACAAAGTTTTACCGATTCGAGTTACTCTGCGAAAAACTAGAGTAATAATTACTGCTGCAATTACCACAATAGTTATGTATGGATCGCTGATCCATACTGGCTTTAGATTTAAGAAAATATTTCTTAAAGTGCCACCTGAAACAGATGCCACCGCTGCAATAAATGCAATTCCGCCGTAATCTAATCCCTTATCGGCCGCAATTCGGGCACCAACTAGTGCAAAAACAAAAGTCGAGGCTAGGTCTAAAACTGAAATTAGCTCCATGGCTTAAGGATAGACAATCTTCGGTAAAAGACGATCACTTAATTTAATACCAAGCCTGCCCACTGTTATATAAGCAAGATAGGCACCAGTCTCCCTGCTTAAGTACTTAAAACCTGAGTTTTCAACTGAGGCTACACCGCTTTTAACTGGTGAGCAGCTAGCAGTAATTGATAAATCCTGCGCCATCTTCATGGCTCGGTAACAGTGATAAGGATCAGTAACAATTATTACCGAGCTTAGCTTTTGCTTCTTCATCTGAGATGCATAACTTTGCGTACTACTTAAAGTATCTCGTCCCTTTGCAATTGCCACTATCTTTGATTTCTTAACTCCATTATCGATCAACCAGTTTTTACTAGCAGCAGCCTCAGTGGTTCGATCCCCAGGTGCGCCGGCACCAACTGTGTAAATAACTGGGGCTAGATTGGATTTATAAGCAGTTAAAGTTTGGATTAATCTAGCTTTTAAAATATCGCTTGGCCGGCCATCAAATTGGGCAGCTCCCATTACTAGTATTACATCAGATTTTATAGGTTCGGTATGGTGTGCGGTGTACCAAATACTGCCAGCTATATAAAGCGGAATAACAATAATTAGTAGTAATACAAATGAGATTATTCGTCTAATTATTTTGAAGATAAACAATTACTTAGCCACCAGAGATCGCATCATCAACTGAGATTGTGGCAAACTCATCTGGATCATTAAGCCAACCATCAGGTAACTTAACCTCACGGCCATGACTAGTTCGCCCTCTTGGACCATCACCAATCTGCACTGGATATGGTTGATTATCCAAGCCCGAAAGTAATTGCACCATCTGATTTAATGATTCCACCATGCCAAGATTTGCTCTAATCTCTCTCGGCACTGAAAAACCCTTTAGATACCAGGCCATATGCTTTCTAATATCACGCATCGCTCGATCCTCATTTTCAAAGTAATCAACTAGTAATTGACCATGACGTAACATGATTTTGCGAACCTCAAATAAATTTGGATTTACTCGCTTATTTTCACCATTAATTGCGCTAACTAAATCTGCAAATAACCAAGGTCGCCCTAAGCATCCCCTACCAACTACTACTCCAGCACAGCCAGTTTGCGCCATCATGGCTACTGCATCTTGGCCAGACCAAATATCACCATTACCTAGTACTGGCACACCAGTTGCTGAAAGGTGCTCAACTAATTGCGTAATTTTATTCCAATCAGATCTGCCTTCATACAACTGGGCTGCAGTTCTTGCATGCAGCGCTACCCAGGTAACACCAAGATCAGCTGCTGATTTTGCCGACTCTAAATATGTTTGGTACTGATCATCAATTCCTACTCGCATCTTTACCGTAACTGGTATTCCATACTTACTTGCAACTTTAACCGCTGATTCCACAATAGCTGAAAATAATTTTCGCTTATATGGCAGCGCTGCCCCACCACCGCGCCTAGTTACTTTAGGAACTGGGCAACCAAAATTTAAATCAATATGGTCTGCTAAATCTTCGCTACCTAATAAATCAACCGCTTTGCCTAATACAATGGGATCAACTGCATAAAGTTGAATAGATCTTGGCTTTTCTCCAACTCCAGGCTTAATTAATCTAAAGGTGTCCTCGCGGCGCTCAATTAAGGCCCGGGCGGTAACCATCTCAGAAACAAATAAGCCAGCGCCTTGCTCGCGGCATAATCTTCTAAATGCTGCGTTGGTAATACCAGCCATTGGCGCTAGAACTACTGGCGTCGTTAAAACAAACTCATTATTTTCAAAGTTGCCATTAGAAATTGGCAGCCGAAGTGGTTTAACCTTTGTTAACAATTAGCAACCTAATAATTTTGGTGCTAAGTAATTTTGTACCTGATCAATTGCAATTCGAGATTGCGCCATAGAATCGCGCTCACGAATAGTAACTGCTTGATCATCTAAGCTTTCAAAATCAATTGTGATGCAAAATGGTGTTCCAATCTCATCCTGCCTGCGATAACGCCGACCAATAGCCCCAGCATCATCAAAATCAACATTCCAATGCTTGCGTAGTGAATCTGCTAAATCCTTCGCCTTTGGTGATAGATCAGCATTTCTAGATAGTGGCAGCACGCCAATCTTTACTGGAGCTAATCGATAATCTAATTTCATCAATGCCCGTTTTTCCATTTCACCTTTTGAATTAGGTGCTTCATCCTCGGTGAAGGCATCCATCATGAATGTAAGTGCGCATCTATCAACACCGGCTGCTGGTTCAATTACGTAAGGCGTCCAACGTTCATTTTTCTCTTGATCAAACCAGGTTAGGTTTTCACCAGATGCTCTGGAGTGTGATTTCAAATCAAAATCTGTTCGATTAGCAATTCCTTCAAGCTCACCCCACTCAGTTCCAGCAAACTCAAATTTGTACTCAATATCTGCTGTGCGCTTTGAGTAGTGTGAGAGTTTTTCCTTTGGATGTTCAAAAATTCTAAGTCGATCTGGATTTATACCTAAATCTTTATACCAAGTAAGTCTGGTATCAATCCAATACTGATGCCAAGTTTCATCAGTTCCTGGAACAACAAAGAACTCCATCTCCATCTGCTCAAACTCACGGGTTCTAAAAATAAAGTTTCCAGGGGTAATTTCATTTCTAAATGATTTACCAATCTGGCCGATACCAAATGGTGGTTTCTTACGCGAAGTAGAGGCAACATTTTCAAAGTTAATAAATATGCCTTGCGCCGTCTCTGGACGTAAATAGGCAAGACCAGACTCATCCTCTACTGGGCCAAGATAGGTTTTAAGTAAGCCGGAAAATTGTTTTGGAGCGGTGAACTTTCCTTTTGTGCCACAGTTTGGACAATTAACCTCTGCAAGTGAGGATGGCTTTTTCTTATGCTTATTCTCATAAGCCTCTTCTAAATGATCTGCGCGATATCTTTTATGGCAGCTTGTGCACTCAGTTAGTGGATCTGAGAAAGTTTCAACATGTCCAGATGCTTGCCAAACCTCGCGCGCTAAAATTACACAGGAATCTAAACCGACTACATCATCTCTACCCTGCACCATTGATTTCCACCACTGGCGCTTAATATTATTTTTTAACTCAACTCCTAATGGACCGTAATCCCAGGATGCTCTAAGTCCGCCATAAATTTCAGATGAGGGGTAAACAAAACCACGCCTCTTGGCTAGTGAAACAATTGTCTCTAATCGATCCTGCGCCATTTGAACTCCATCCGGCTGGCTGTCGGCGGCTTGCTATTACAGGATTACTTTACGCTAGATTTAGCAAATGTTAGTTATTACTCTGGCTGCAACCACCGTATTAGCCACATTTTTTGGCGGAATGTTGGCACTTCGCGCTAGAGATCGCTTCCATTTAGTGCTGGGATTATCAGCCGGGCTGCTACTTGGTTTAGTTGGCTTTGATCTTCTGCCAGAGATTTTTGAGATGAACTCGAATAATTTAATTGGGGTTAAAACTGTTTCAGTAGCACTCATAGCTGGATTTCTTTCACTTCACTTTATTGAACAATTTGCCGGCTCTCATGAACCAGCAGAGTCTGATTACGGCCATGACCACACACATGCAGTTGAGATTGCAGGCACTCTTGGTGCAATCGCTATGGCAGGTCACATATTTCTAGATGGTGTTGCCTTAGCTTTGGCATTTAAAGTAAGTAACGCCTTAGGTTATGCCGTATTTCTAGCCATGATTGTGCATGCCTTTAGCGACGGCTTAAATACCGTTGCCTTGCTTGTTAAAACTGGGCAGTGGCGAAGTCGAGGTAAGTATTTACTTGCCGTAGATGCAATTGCTCGAGTAGGTGGAGCAGCAATTGGCTCGGCATTAACTATCAGTGACAGCAATCTTGCAATCTATCTTGCGGTATTTTCTGGAATTGTTATCTACCTTGCCACCTCTCATATTTTGCCAGAGGCTCACTCAAAACATCCATCTAAAGTAACAATGCTTGCCACATTATCTGGTGTTGTGATTATGTGGGCGGTAGTTTCAAATCTTTAACTAGGCTTTTCCAAATCTGCGCTCGCGCTCAGCATAAATTTCAATTGCTTTCCATAATGTGCGACGGTCAGCATCTGGCCAAAGAACATCCATAAATACCATCTCAGCATATGCTGATTGCCACATTAAAAAGTTACTTGTTCGCTGCTCACCTGATGATCGAAGGAACAGATCAACATCACTCATAGCTGGTGCGTAGAGGTACTTACTAATTGATTTTTCACTTAATGCATCTGGCTTAATCTTCTTGCGCACCGCATCCTTTGCAATAGCAACAGCAGCATCTAACATCTCAGCTCTACCGCCATAATTAATACACATATTTAAGGTGAGCACCTTATTATTTTTAGTCAGCTGCTCAGCCTCCTTAAGTTCATTTAAGACACTTGCCCAAAGTTTTTTCTCGCGGCCAACCCAGCGAATTTTTATGCCAAGCTCATTTAACTCATCTCTCCGGTTATGAATAACCTGACGATTAAATCCCATTAAAAACTTAACCTCTTCAGGAGATCTGCGCCAATTTTCAGTGGAGAATGCGTAAACACTTAATTCTTTGACACCAATTTCAATTGCGCCATGAACAATATCTACTAAAGCCTTTTCTCCTGCTTCATGCCCGGCAGTTCTTGCTAATCCCCGCTGTTTTGCCCACCTGCCATTGCCATCCATAACAATTGCCACATGATTTGGTATTTGTTTGGCATCTAATTTTGGTGGTTTTATGCCAGCCCGATGGGGTGTTGGCGGTAATACTTTTTTAACCTTACTTTTTTTACTTACCTTTTTAGCCACGACTTATTCTCTCAACTAATGGTAGCGAACGTAAACCGCGCTCTAGGTGCCATTGCAGGTAGGCAGCGATTAAGCCTGAAGCCTCACTTCGATACTTAGCTTCACTTTCAGATGCTCGCTGCCAATCACCAGTTAATAAATTAGCCATTAGCTCTAAGGTAATTGGTGATGGCGAAGCGCTTGCTGATGGTTTGCAAGCAATACAAACAGAGCCCCCACCTTGGAGTGAGAAAAATTTGTGTGGCCCAGGTGCATCACAACGTGAGCAGATTGTTAGTGAGGGCGCGTAACCAGCTACTGAGAGCGAGCGCAACAAGTATGCATCCAAAATTAATGATGCGTCATAACGCTTCTCAGCTAATGCTTTTAATGAGCCGGTAACTAATAGATACTGCTGCGGGGCTGGCTCATGCTCTGCCTGGGTAAATCGCTCAGCTGCCTCCAGTATTGCGCTAGCTACTGTCCAGCTTTGGTAATCACTAGATAAAACATCTCCGTAATTTTCAATACTTACTACCTGAGTAATTGTGTCAAAGGTTCGCCCGGTATACAGCTGAAGATCAACATAACTTGCAGGTTCCAGGCGAGCACCAAATCTAGATTTAGTTCTTCTAACTCCCTTTGCTACCGCCTTTATTCGGCCATGATTTTTAGTAAATAATGTAATTATTCGATCGGCCTCACCAAGTTTTTGCGTGCGCAGCACAATCGCCTGATCACGGTATAAAGACATACCCCTAAGTTACTAGAGGTAGCAGACAGAGATAGTTAACGAACTGCGCGATTGATCGATGAGATAACTGCTTTAAGCGCTGCTGTGGTTGTGCTGGGATCGATTCCCACTCCCCAGTAAACCTTGCCAGAAATCTCACACTCAAGGTAAGCAGCCGCTTTTGCATCTCCACCAGCAGATAGGGCGTGCTCATAGTAATCCAAAACTCTTACTGAAAGTTTTGGCTCATAAGCATTAACTATTGCTACAAATGCTGCGATTGGACCATTACCAGTACCGGTTAATTTTTTACTCTCACCCTTATCTATCAACTCAATCGATAGATCAACATCTTTATCCATCTGTGAACTTTGAGAAAGACCTGCTAATTTAAATCTGCCCCATTGATTATTTTTAGCTGGTAGGTACTCATCTTCAAAGGTGTGCCACATAGCATCAGCTGAGACCTCACCGCCTTCAGAGTCGGTAAGGGACTGAATTACTTGGCTAAACTCAATTTGTAATCTACGTGGTAGATCTAATTGGTGTTCATGCTTCATTAAATATGCAACTCCACCCTTACCAGATTGGCTATTTACCCGGATAACAGCCTCATATGATCTGCCAATATCCTTTGGATCAATTGGTAGATATGGAATTGCCCAGGTGAATTTATCCTTATCAATGCCAGCAGCTTTAGCATCTTTTTCTAAATGCTCAAAGCCCTTCTTAATTGCATCTTGATGTGAACCGGAGAATGCGGTAAATACCAAGTCACCGCCATAAGGATGTCGCTCTGGCACTCTTAGTTGATTGCAGTACTCAACCGTTCGCCTAATCTCATCAATATCTGAGAAATCAATCATTGGATCAATTCCGTGGCTTAATAGATTAAGACCTAAGGTAACTAAACAAACATTTCCAGTTCGCTCACCGTTGCCAAATAAGGTTCCCTCAATTCGATCAGCACCTGCTAGGTAGGCAAGCTCAGCAGCTGCAACCCCTGTGCCACGATCATTGTGAGGATGCAAACTTAAGATCACGCTTTCGCGATACTTTAAGTTTCGATGCATCCATTCAATTGAGTCAGCATAAATATTTGGAGTCGCCATCTCAACTGTGGCTGGAAGATTCATAATTGTTTTCCAAGCAGGAGTTGGTTTCCAAATATCATTTACCGCGTTACAAACCTCAACTGCAAACTCAAGCTCAGTTCCGGTATATGACTCAGGTGAGTACTCAAATGAGACTAAAGTTCCTGGCACAGTTTTTACCAAATCTAAACAGATCTGGGCACCATCGGTAGCAATTTTTTTAATGCCATCTTTATCCTGGCCAAATACAACTCGTCGTTGCAGAGTTGAGGTGGAGTTATAAAGGTGAACAATTGCCTGCTTTGAGCCCTTAATTGATTCAAAGGTGCGCTCAATTAATGGTTTGCGAGCCTGAGTTAAAACCTGAATTACAACATCATCTGGGATTAATTTCTCATCAATAATTTTACGGATGAAATCAAAATCGGTCTGACTAGCTGCTGGAAAACCAACCTCAATCTCTTTGTAACCCATCTTTACTAGCAACTTGAACATGGCAAGTTTTCGATTAGCATCCATTGGATCAATCAGTGCTTGATTGCCATCTCGAAGATCCACTGAGCACCATTTAGGTGCTTTTGTCATTTTCTTACCTGGCCAGGTGCGATCGGTTAAGCCACCATTATTTGGAAATGGATTAAATGGGGCATAGCGCGATATTGGCATTGCCGATTTACTTTGTTCTGGAAAGTTACTCATTTTTTATTCTCCTCGTCGGTTAAAAGTGGTCTACCGGTGTGACCAACCTCCGCGACGAGGGGACCGGTTACTTGGCCCCGCCGCGGCAGGTAAGAAGGAGTGATGACAGGCGTAATGAGTTTAGTGATGCGGTAACACCTGTGATTAACATGGCTTTAGGTTAACTTAACTATAAGAATTTAACCAAATTACTGCCCAAAACTCATTTCTTTTACCAAATAAAGTGCTTACCCTTGCCAGATGACGATTGCGGCAAATAAGCCCTACGGCGCACCCCGCCCAGTTGAGTACGCGCCAATTCCTGATCCAATTTTCAGAAAATCTTGGCATAAAGATTCAAAGCTTCCTGGGCCTAATCCACTACTTGCTGATTTTCTTACCGCAACATTTATGTTCAATACCCCAAAGTTTTTACTTAAAATGCAACAAAAATACGGCAGTACTTGTTCATTTTTTTTATCAAGAAGATTGTTCATCGGTTTATTCTCACCAGCTGCGGTTCATGAGGTAACAGTTGCTCAGCAACATAGCTTTGTAAAAGGTGTTGGCTTTGCCAGAATGCGTAAAGTACTGGGTGAAGGATTATTAACAAATGAGGAGCCAATCCATTTAGCACACCGACGGATGATGCAACCACCATTTCACCATGGCAACTTAGATACATATGTTGAGATTATGTATAACTTAATAGAGGAACACACAAATAATTGGCGAGGTAAGTCAAGTATTGAGCTAGCCCCCGAGATGATGGCGCTTACCCTTGAAATTGTCTCTCGCTGCTTATTTGGATTGGATTCCCACCAATACACCAAAGCGATTGCCCACTCTATGGAGGTGGCAATTGATCGAATTGAGCGCACCATGTTGCCTGGCCTTGAACGATTTGATAAATCTGGAATTAAATACTTTAAAGAGTTTGAAATCGCCTCAGATCGTTTAGTAGATATTGCCGAGGCTATAATTAATAAGCGAATTGCAAGTGATGAAAAGAAAGATGATGATTTACTAGGCATTCTGCTGCAGATGCGAGATCAAATCTCAGTAGATCACATTCGGGATGAAGTATTAACCTTGATCCTAAGTGGCCATGAGACCACTGCAAATGTTATGAGTTGGGCATTTTCATACCTCTCAAAAAATCCAAAGGTTAGAAATGAGTTAGAGGATGAAGCCGACCGGGCGGATTGGATAAATGAGAGTCGAGCTCCTACCTACCTAGAGTTAGAGGAGAGCTCACCTGTTGCCTCAGCAATATTGCAGGAGACAATGCGACTTGCTCCCCCGGTTTGGGTTGCGCCGAGAATTGCTACAACTGATTGCGAAATTGATGGCGTTAAAATTCCAAAGGGTGCTCATGTATTACTAAGTCAGTATGTAACACATAGAAATCCAATCTACTTTCCAAATCCGCAGCAGTGGAACCCTGATCGTTGGTTTGATCCTGATTTTGAAAAATCACTTCCGCGCGGTGCCTACTTCCCTTTTGGGGGCGGTAGTAGAAAGTGTTTAGGTGAGTACTTTGCAATTGCAGAAGCTAGATTGATTTTATTAATGGTAGCTAAAAACTTCAGATTAACCGGCTCATTTCCAAAGGCACAACCTAGGGCTACATACCGACCAAAGGGTGCGGTCAAAAATAAGGTTGAGCTTCGTTAATTTAATGAAAAAGATGGGTACTCATCTGTTACTAATAAAAGTGCGTATCCATACAACCGATTCCAGTAAGCAATTACCTTAACAACCTCTTCTGCCTTATCTACTGGATAAAAACCATTTTTAATAACGCTAATCCAAGCCAGCACGGTTAATGCTAGGCCGTAGATTGCATAAACCACGCCAAGTATGAAAAGTGGAATCGCTAAAAACCATTTAACCAATGGCTTCCAAGGGCTAAGCTTTTTGCCACCATCAATTTCTGGATAAATCAATCTAACCTTTTGATTTGGCTCAATAGATGGGTAATCATCGGTAAGTACTAAGACATAAGCATTGATTCGATTGCTTAACTCAAGTAGGGCCTTGTTAAAAGCTAATACATAAGAGGGGTAGATATTTCTAAAGAGTAAAGAGAGCACAACTGGAAGTACTAAAAAGCCACCTACCGCCCCCATCGCGCCACCTGAGAACTTTGAAAAGCTTGATAGAAATATCGCTACTGGCAGGACGAGAAAGATTCTAAATAATGCAGAGTTTTTATCTCTCTTATCTAAATCAACATGGATCTCAGTTTGTATTTGATTGCTCACACTCTGAGCATACTAAAGAACTGGTAAATACCGGTTTAATTCGTAGGCGCTAACCTGCTTGCGATACTCATCCCATTCAGCACGTTTATTAAGTAATACATACTCAAATACATCCTCCCCTAGTGTTTTCTTGACCAACTCACTCTTCTCCATCGCAGTGATTGCCTCAGCTAAATCTGTTGGCAGTGGTGTTGGATTCACCTCTTCTTTCAACTCATACTTTCCTTCTACGCCTGCAAGTCCGGCTGCGATGATTACTGCAAATGCTAAATATGGATTGCATGCTGAATCCGGGGATCTAACCTCAACTCGAGTTGATGCCTCTTTCTTCGGTTTATAAGTTGGAATTCGAACCATGGCATTACGATCATTTTGTGCCCAGGTAGCAAAAGCTGGTGCCTCGCCACCACCACTTAATCTCTTATATGAATTAACCCATTGATTAGTAATTGCAGTTATCTCGGCTGCATGTTTAATAATGCCAGCGATAAATGATCTACCAACCTTTGATAATTGCATCGGTGCACCCTCTTCATAAAAGGCGTTCTTCTCACCTTCAAATAAAGAGATATGAGTATGCATGGCAGAGCCTGGATGATTGGTAAATGGCTTTGGCATAAAGGATGCAAAAAAACCTTGATCTAACGCAACCTCTTTAATCACATGTCTAAAAGTCATGATGTTATCTGCAGTAGATAAAGCATCGGCATATCTAAGATCAATTTCTTGCTGACCAGGGGCTCCCTCATGGTGTGAGAACTCAACTGAAACTCCCATTGCTTCAAGCAATGTAATTGCTTGCCTTCTAAAATCATGTCCAACTACAGAAGGTGTGTGATCAAAGTAGCCAGCAGAATCTACAGGGATTGGCTCTACTCCTGGTTGTTGCTCCTCTTTGAATAAGAAGAATTCAATCTCAGGATGCGTGTAACAGGTGTAACCCAGCTTTGCTGCTTTTTCTAATGTTTGTTTTAAAACTCTTCTTGGATCAACGGAGGCAGCTGAGCCATCTGGCATTGTGATATCACAAAACATTCTTGCTGCACCCGGTGATTCTGTTCGCCATGGCAGAATTGAAAAACTTGCTGGATCTGGCTTTGCCAACATATCTGATTCGGTAACACGAGCAAAGCCTTCAATGGCAGAGCCATCAAAACCAATTCCTTCAGCAAATGCGTTTTCTAACTCAGCCGGTGCGATTGCAACTGATTTTAGAAATCCTAAAACATCGGTAAACCAAAGCCTGACAAATCGAATATTGCGCTCTTCTAAAGTGCGCTGCACAAATGCTTGTTGTTTAGTTAAATCACTTGGGGAGGTCATAGGGATATTAAAGCCGCAGATGATTACGGCTGTGTTAACTGGAAAAAAATACCTACTTTATGCGGGATTAAATAACAAAAAACTCCGATGAATCCACATTGGTCCTAGCCGGCACGCTCTTAGTCACCACCAAATTAGCGTTAATTCTTACTCCGTCACCAATTTCAATATTGCCCAATACTCGTGCACCTGAACCGATCACTACATTATTGCCAATAGTTGGATGGCGTTTACCAGATTGTTGAGTGCGAGCGCCCAGTGTGACATCATGATAAATCATCACATCATCGCCAACTACAGCAGTTGCCCCAATTACTACTCCCATGCCATGGTCAATAAAAAATCTTCGACCAATTTTTGCAGCTGGGTGGATCTCCACACCAGTCACAGCTCTAATCCAATTTGAGTAGAGGCGAGCAATCAACTTTAATTTTATATTCCAAAGCATGTGGGCAATGCGATAACCCCAAACTGCGTGCAATCCTGGATAGGTAAGTAATACCTCAAGCCGATTGCGCGCAGCCGGATCTTGCCGCAGTGCAGCATCAATATCCTCTTTAATATGAGTAAACAATTAATCCATCAAATCTTGGAACAAGATTGTTGAAAGATATCGCTCACCAAATGATGGAATGATTACCACAATATTTTTTCCAGCAAACTCTTCACGTTGTGCAACTTGGTGTGCTGCCCATAGAGCAGCCCCTGATGAAATACCAGCCAAGATGCCCTCTTGTGTGCCGGCAGCACGTGCGTACTTAACAGCATCATCTGCCGTTGCATCTAAAATTTCATCATAGATTGTTCGATCTAAAATACTTGGCACAAAGTTTGGACCAATACCTTGAATTGGATGTGGTCCAGGATTGCCACCATTTAAAATTGGCGAGGCGGCAGGTTCAACACCAAATATTTTTACCGAAGGTTTTTTAGACTTTAATAACTGGCCAACTCCAGTAATCGTGCCACCAGTTCCAATCCCAGAAATTACTGCATCTACTGTGCCATCGGTATCTCGCCAGATTTCCTCCCCTGTTGTTCGGCGGTGAATATCAGGGCCTGCCTCATTTTCAAATTGGCGAACCATTACCGCACCAGAATCTTTTAATGACTCAGCTTTTGCCACTGCGCCCTTCATTCCTTCAGAGGCTGGAGTAAGAATTAACTCAGCACCAAAAGCGCGAAGCAGGGCTCTGCGCTCTTTAGACATCGACTCTGGCATAGTCAAAATAGTTTTGTAACCACGAGCTGCGCCAACCATTGCTAGTGCAATTCCTGTATTTCCACTTGTTGCCTCAACGATTGTGCCACCAGGTTTTAATACACCTGATTTTTCCGCAGCATCAACCATAGCAATTGACAGGCGATCCTTAACAGTTGAGGTTGGGTTATAAAACTCAAGCTTTGCGAACACATTAGCGGTGGAGTTGGTCATAATCTTATTTAATCTAACCAACGGTGTATTGCCATAGACCTCGGTAATGTTGTTATAAATCTTCATGTATTTCTCCTTTTTAGTATTTTAAAAATTTTGATTTATTTATTACAGGTAAAAATGGTGGGCAAAGCCCGAGGAGGAGTTAATCTGTTAGCAGATGCAGCTAGTTGTGCGGGCAAAATCAACTACCCGACGACGGGTGAAGTACCAAGACTGCATAGAAAACACTTGGTTAGTTGAGTATGCCATGGCTAAATAATATTAAGGTTATTTGTTAAAGACTAATTGCAAATGATTTGCGTGTTCTCTACTGCGCTTATGATTAATTAAGACTCTCGCCAGTGTGAGGTAATCGGCAATCTTCGATCCTTACCAAATGCCTTACTTGAGATCTTAGTTCCTGGTGGATACTGCCGCCTTTTATACTCAGCTCGATCAACTAATTGCACAACCTGATCTACTAAATCTGATGTAAAGCCAGCGGCGAGGGCAGCCGGCCGGCCACCATCTTGGTCTATATAAATTGTAAGAATCTGGTCTAAAACTTTGTAATCTGGCAGTGAATCGGTGTCCTTTTGATTAGGGCGAAGCTCAGCACTTGGCTCCTTTTCAATTGAGCTGAGTGGAATTGGTGGGGTTTGACCTTGCAAAATTGCTAGCTCATTGCGCCACTTAGCTAATTGCCAAACTTGGGTTTTATACAAATCTTTAATTGGCGCAAAGCCGCCAACCGCGTCGCCATACATAGTTGAGTAACCAACTGCCAACTCAGATTTATTACCAGTTGCCAGTACTAGATGACCCTCTTGATTTGAAAGTGCCATAAGTGTGCTGCCTCGAACTCTGGCCTGCAAATTCTCCTCTGCCACCCCATCTACTCTTAAGTTTTCAATAAAGTTTGCCACCATCGGTGCGATCTCAATGATTCGATAATTTAAACCAATATTTGAGGCTAACTCTTTTGCATCAGCTAATGAGTGATCAGATGAGTACTTGCTTGGTAGTGCCACGCCAAAGACTCGATCTGCACCTATTGCGTCAGCAGCCAAGGTGGCAACTAGTGCCGAATCAATTCCACCTGATACACCTAAGATCACCGATTTAAAATTATTTTTCTCAACATAATCTCGAAGGCCAACTACTAATCCCTGCCAGATCTCCTCTAAATCACCTAGTCTTCTAGCAATTCCAGGTTTAATCCATTCCTGCTTTGCACTTGGCGCAGTTGAGATAATTAAATCTGGATCACTTGATGCTAATTTCACATCAAGGTCAATTACCATCAACCCCTCTTCAAATTGTGGGGCTCGTGCTATTACCTGCCCAGTACCACCAACAACAATTGTGTCGCCATCAAAAACTAAATCATCTTGGCCACCACACATATTTACATAAGCAAGTGGGGCGCCAATCTCAACTGCTCGTTGTGTCACCAAAGCTAATCGGGCATCATTCTTGTTAACCTCATATGGCGAACCATTTGGCACCAGTAGTAGACCGATATTGCGCTGGGCAAGTTGGGCAACTGGCCCACCTGATTGCCAAATATCCTCACAAATAGCAATTCCAATATCAACGCCGCAAACTCTAATTACAAGTGAATGATTGCCCGGCGTGAAGTTTCGATACTCATCAAAGACGCCGTAATTGGGCAGGTGGTGTTTGATGTAGGTGGCAACAATCTCACCGCGATAAATAACCGCCACACAATTTTGTGGCTTGCCGGAATCTGATTGGCCAAGGTAGCCAACCAATAAAGTTAGATCACCATTTCCTTCATTATTTATCCGAGCAGCTAACTCATTAATAGCGGTAATAGATGCGGCTCTAAATGATGGCCTAGTTGCTAAATCCTCAACTGGATAGCCAGTTAAAACCATCTCTGGATAAACCACAACAGCTGCACCAGCATTAGCGGCATCAAAGGCGTACTTTGAAACTAGCTCAGCATTATTTTTCAGATCACCAACTGTTGGGTTGATCTGCGCCAGCGCTACTCGGATCTGACCGGATTGACTCACTTTTCAAGAGTACCTCAGGTGGCGCAGCTGGCGCAGTTTGAGTTAAAGTTGACCCACCTAGTAAAGACAGGGACCGATTAAGCGGCCTTGATCTTAAGGAGTAGTAATGAGTAATGCGCAAATCTCTAGAATCTCCATTGCCGATTTAGCTGCCAAAAAGGCTGCGGGGCAAAAGTTTGCAGTGCTAACAAGTTATGAGCAGATGAGCGCTGCCATCTTTGATCAGGCAGGTATTCCAGTTTTACTAGTGGGAGATTCTGCTGGTAATAATTTTTTAGGGTTTGAGAACACCATCCCGGTAACCGTTGATGAGTTGATCCCAATGGCAAGAGCGGTAGTTAACGCCAGCCAAAGGGCGATGGTAGTTGCTGACTTTCCATTTGGCTCCTATGAGAGCTCTCCGGAGCAAGCATTAGAAACTGGCGTTAGATTTTATAAAGAGGCAAAGGTTGGTGCGGTAAAACTTGAAGGTGGCGTAAAGGTGGTGCCACAGGTAAAGAAATTAATTGCAGCAGGCATTGCAGTAATGGGACATATTGGTCTTACTCCCCAATCTGTTCATGCCTTAGGTGGCTTTAAGGTGCAGGGGCGAGGAGATGATGCCAGCCGGGTGATTGAGGATGCCAAAGCATTAGAGGCTGCTGGGGTCTTTGCCATAATTTTAGAGGCGGTACCAGCTGCACTTGCTGCCCAAATTACTAGCCAACTTTCTATTCCAACAATTGGCATTGGTGCTGGTAAAGATTGTGATGGCCAAGTTTTAGTCTGGACAGATTTGATGGGATTGACGCAAAAGATGCCAAAGCTGGCTAAGGCGTATCGGAATCTGCGAAAAGAGATGAGCGATGCGGCAGGCGAGTTTGCTGCTGATGTGGCAGCGGGTAGATTTCCGACATCAGAACAGAGTTTTAATTAACCGATAATTACTGGAGGATCTTGAAAGCAAATCTTGCTATCGACTTCTCACCACTTAGACGTTATCCAGATTTTCGGAGGTTGTGGCTCTCTGGCCTTATTTCCTACTTTGGCTCGATGTTCACCTATGTGGCGCTGCCCTTTCAAGTAAAGCAGTTAACCGGCTCCTATCTTGCAGTTGGTTTAATCGGCTTAGTTGAGATTATTCCGTTGGTGATCTTTGGTCTCTACGGCGGAGTCCTAGCCGATCACATGGATCGCAAAAAAATGATCTGGGCAACTGAGTTTGCCGCCCTTTTCCTATCTTCAATTTTGTTAATCAATGCATTACTGCCAGAGCCCAAACTGCTACTGATCTACATAGTCGCAGCACTCTTTTCTGCAGTTGATGGCTTGCAGCGACCTAGTGCCGATGCGATTTTGCCTAGGTTAGTTGGCCACAAAGATCTACCCGCCGCAAGTGCGTTAATGAGTTTGCGTTGGCAGGCCGGCATGATTGCAGGTCCTGCTCTTGCGGGTGTATTAATTTCAATTGCTGGTGTTAAAGCTGGATTTATTTTAGACATTCTTACCTACTTTATTGCACTCTTTATTTTGATTAGAGTTAAAAATGTACCGCCGATGAAAGAGAGTGAAAAACCCTCATTTTCCAGCCTAATAGATGGGGTTAAGTACGCAAGTAGCCGCAAGGATTTAATGGGTACTTATCTAGTTGATTTGGCAGCGATGTTTTTTGCAATGCCAACTGCGCTATTTCCATTTTGGGCAGAGCAGGCAGGGGCTCCGTGGGCACTTGGTTTGTTCTACGCCGCTGGAACTATTGGCTCAATTGTGGTGACACTGACTAGCGGTTGGGTAAAAAGCTATACCAAACATGGCCGGGCAATATTTTTAGCAGCCTTAGGTTGGGGGTTAGCAATTACCTTGGCTGGAGTAACAAACAATCTAATTCTGATTCTGCTATTTCTAATCTTGGCCGGGGCATCAGATATGGTCTCAGCGCTTTTCCGTTCAACATTGTGGAATCAATCCATTCCCGATGAGTACCGGGGCAGGTTGGCCGGGGTTGAACTTATTTCTTATTCAGTTGGACCATTAGGTGGGCAAACTCGCGCCGGTTTTACCGCCGAACACAGCTCACTGCGCACCTCAGTGGTATCTGGTGGCCTACTTTGCATCGGTTTTGTCACTTTATTTACCGCTCTACTGCCAGATTTTCGTAAATATGACAGCCAAACCAATAAATTTGCGGTTTTGGAGGCGAAAAAACGGAAAATTTCACCAAATAATTAACTCACCAGTAGTTTTTGGGTAATTACTGGTGCAAAATTGGCCAAAAGTTAGAAAAAAATGCACAAAAAATAAAATAAATAATGTTGCGACACGCTTCATAATTATTGCCAAATAAGTGGAAAGTTTTCCTATTTAGTGACACGCTTATCCATGAAACAGGTTCGGTGACGGATCGAACCACTTTGATAGGAGATCTACGTGGCTGCAAAGCGTCGTAAGAAAGCAGCAAAAGCTGCACCAAAGCGTCGTCGTAAGAAGGCAGCAAAGGCTGCCCCAAAGCGTCGTCGTCGTAAGAAAGCTGCAAAGTAAGTTATTAACTAAAAAATCCCGCCAGTCAAATGGCGGGATTTTTTATTGCCCAAAATTATTTTCATCAAAGATAGGCTTACCCCATTATGCGTAGCGGCCTAGATCTAACCCACATCGATCAATCAATCCGCCCCCAGGATGACCTATTTAGATTTATGAATGGTAAGTGGCTTAAGGAATCAACCATCCCAGCCGACCGCGCAAGTGATGGTGCCTTTTACTGGCTATATGAGCAGGCTGAAAAACAGGTAAAACAGATAATTATTGATCAGGCTAAATCAGCTGGGGCGCCAGGAAGTAATGCCCAGAAAATAGGAGATCTTTACAACTCATTCATGGATGAGGAAAAAATTGAGAAATTAGGTATTGCACCAATTAAAAAAGATTTGGCAGCGGCTCAATCATTTAATAATAAGGATGAGTTTTTAAAGCTCCTAGGTGAATTAGAGGGTCAAGGTTTATCTGGTCTTTTCTACAGTTATGTATCAACCGATAATAAGGACTCTTCAAAAAATATTATCTACCTAGGTCAATCTGGCCTATCTCTGCCAGATGAGGCTTACTACCGCGAGGATGAGTACCAACAGATTAGAGATGCCTTTGTAATTCATATTAAAAAAATGTTTGAGTTGGCTGGCCTAGAAGGAGTAGCTGCCAATGATGTGTTAGAGATTGAGTCGGCAATTGCTGCCTGCCATTGGGATCAGGTTAAGGATCGAGATGCTGAGCTGACCTATAACAAAAAGAGTCTGCAACAGCTTGTGCAGTTAGCGCCAGCTTTTAACTGGCCGCTATGGATGGGGGCTTCAAATACACCTGAGCGAATTTTTGAGCAGGTAATTGTTAGACAGCCCTCCTACTTTGAAGGATTATCTAAATTACTAAGTGAGTTTGCCGAACAGAAGTGGCGTGCTTGGCTTAGCTGGCACATCCTCTCTGGCGCTAGCCCCTACCTAAACTCAGCTTTAGTAAATGAGAACTTTAATTTTTATGGCACCACCCTTTCTGGAATTCCACAGCTTAAGGATCGCTGGAAGCGAGGAGTGGGTTTAGTTGAGGGCGCACTAGGTGAGGCGGTTGGGCAGATTTATGTTGAGCGCCACTTTGGTAAGGAGGCAAAGGATCGAATGGTGGATTTAGTAAAAAATCTTATCCAGGCCTACCGCGTTGATATCACCGCCCTGGATTGGATGAGTGATCAGACCAAGCAAAAAGCATTTATAAAGTTAGATAAGTTCACACCAAAGATTGGTTACCCAGATAAGTGGCGAGATTACTCAAAGCTAGATATAAAGCCAGATGATTTAATTGGCAACCTTGCTGCTATCTCTAAATTCTCCCAAGATTATGAGTATGCCAAGATCGGAAAACCGGTTGATAAGAGTGAGTGGTATATGACCCCGCAAACTGTTAACGCTTACTACAACCCAGGAATGAATGAGATTGTCTTTCCCGCTGCTATTTTGCAGCCACCATTTTTTGATGTTCTGGCAGATGATGATGCAGCCAACTATGGGGGCATCGGTGCGGTTATTGGTCATGAGATCGGCCATGGCTTTGATGATCAAGGCTCTAAATACGATGGTGATGGCAACCTGGTTAATTGGTGGAGTGATGAGGATCGGGCCGAGTTTGAAAAACGGACAAAAAAATTAATTACCCAATACGATCAACTATCTCCACAGGCAGCTCCTGACATTAAGGTCAATGGCGCACTTACTGTCGGTGAAAATATTGGCGACCTTGGTGGCCTAACAATCGCCTATAAGGCTTATGAGATCTCACTAAATGGAAAGCAGCCACCAATAATTGATGGTTACACCGGGGCGCAACGATTTTTTCTGGGTTGGGCACAATCTTGGCGAGGTAAGTACCGAGCCGAGGAGGTAAGGCGGCGGATTGCAACCGATCCGCACTCACCTGATGAGTTTAGATGTAATCAAATAGTTTCAAACTTAACTGAATTTTATGATGCCTTTGCAGTTGGCCAACGGGATCAACACTTTATGCCGGAGGCAGATCGAGTTCGAATTTGGTAATTACTCTGGAAAGTGGCAGGCAACAGTTGAATTGCCAACCTGTAGTAGTTGCGGCTGGTTGCTCTGGCATATCTGCTGCGCCTTCGGGCACCTTGTTCTAAACCGACATCCTGAGGGTGGATTGATTGGATTTGGCACATCACCGCTGAGGTGTATTCGTTGCCTAGCACCTGCTGCATCTGGGTCAGCCTCAGGAACAGCTGATAACAACGCCTTGGTATATGGATGTTTTGGATTTGAATAAAGGCTATCTCTATCTGCGATCTCAACAATATTTCCTAGGTACATAACCGCAACCCGCTGGGCAAAGTGGCGCACCACCGCTAGATCATGGGCGATAAATACAAATGTTAGGCCAAAATCCTTTTGCAGATCCTTCATAAGATTAATTATTTGGGCTTGGATTGAAACATCAAGAGCAGATACTGGTTCATCGGCAACAATGAGTTTTGGCCGAAGCGCTAGCGCCCTGGCGATACCAATTCGCTGGCGCTGACCCCCAGAGAACTCATGGGGATAGCGGTTGTAATGCTCTGGGTTTAAACCAACTATTTCAAGTAGCTCTTGTACTCGCTTCTTGACCCCACCCTCTGGCGTAATTCCATTAATTTTAAATGGTGTACCAACAATAGTTCCCACAGTATGACGTGGATTAAGGGATGAGTATGGATCTTGAAAAATCATCTGCAGTTGGCTGCGGATTGGCTTTAACTGCGAATTGCTCAAGTGAGTTATATCTTGACCTGCATACTCAATCTTGCCGCCACTTGGTTCCAGTAATCTGGTAATTAATCTACCTGTGGTTGATTTGCCACAACCTGACTCACCGACTAAACCAAGCGCCTCACCTTGCGCGATTTCAAAACTCACATCATCGACTGCGTGAATTACATCTGCCTTACCAAAAAAACCGTGTTTATTTCCAGCAAAGTGTTTGGTTAAGCCGCTGACTTTTAAAATGGTACTCATAATTTGGGCACCACCTGATCGTTAAATATATCTATCCGAGATTGCGCATCTAAATGGCACCTAACTAGGTGGTGAGCACCATTTGATACTGGCAGTAGCTCTGGCACAGATGCCGAACAGGCCGGACCAACCATGCTTACATAACTACACCTTGGATTAAAGGCACAACCTGATGGCACTGAGATCAATGAGGGTGGAGTGCCTGAGATCGCCGATAACTTTTTATCCGGATCACCGGTTAATCTTGGAATTGAGGTTAAAAGTCCCCAGCCATATGGATGTTGTGGCTTTTGCAAAACATCTCGCACACTTCCATACTCAACCGCTTTGCCTGCATACATAAGTAGTACATCATCGGCGGTTTCAGCGACCACTCCTAAATCATGGGTAATTAAAATGATTGCAGTGCCAAAATCTTTTTGCAACTTGCGAAGCAGTTCAAGAATTTGCGCTTGAACTGTCACATCAAGTGCGGTTGTTGGCTCATCTGCAATTAACAAACTTGGATTGCAGGAAAGTGCCATTGCAATCATTGCTCGCTGGCGCATACCACCTGAGAATTGATGGGGGTAATCATCTACTCGCTTTTGTGGCTCTGGAATGCCAACTTGATCAAGCATTTCGATCGCATGTTTTTTAGCATCAGCCTTTGAAACCTTGTGATGCACTTGGTATGCCTCAACTATTTGGTCCCCAATTGTGTAGTAAGGATTTAGTGCAGTTAGTGAATCTTGAAAGATCATTGCCATTTGATTACCGCGTAATTTACGAACCTCTGATTCACTACTTGAGTTGACCTCTACTCCACCAACAAAAATTTGCCCACTTACCTGCGCCCTACTTCCCTTATGAAGTCCTAATATCGCAAGGCTAGTTACCGATTTTCCAGAGCCAGATTCACCAACAATTCCTAAGGTCTTTCCCTTCTCAACTGAGAATGAGAGATTATCAACCGCTTTAACTAAGCCATCATCGGTTGGGAAATTAACAGAAAGATTTTTAACCTCTAAAAAGCTACTCATGTGAGTCTTACCTTTGGATCAAGTGCGGAGTAGACCAGATCAACTACAATATTTGCAGTAACTACGAAAAAGGCTGAGAAAAGTACTGTGCCGGTCACAACTGGAATATCTAGATTTGCCACCGCATCAGTAGATAATTTGCCTAAACCTGGAATATTAAATACATACTCAGTAATAACTGCTCCGCCCAACAAAGCGCCTAAATCTAAGCCAAAAACGGTAACAATTGGCGTGATCGCACCTCTGAGTACATGCTTTGAGTTAATTTGCCGAGCTGACAAGCCTTTAGCTCTTGCAGTTCTAACATAATCCTCACTCATTACCTCAATCATTCCCGCTCTAGTAAGTCGTGAGTAAATTGCTGAGAGTAAAAATGCCAGAGTCAGCCAAGGAAGTGCCATCTGCTTTGCCCAATCACCTAATGAATCAAATGGTGAGGTGTAACCAGGAATTGGCAGTATCGCTAACTTATCTACAAATATAAACTGCAAAATCAAGCCGACGAAGTAAATCTGCAAACTAGCCGCACCCAGAGCAACACCTTGTGAGAACTTATCAACCATAGTCCCACGGCGCAGGGCAGAAACTATGCCACTAGATAATCCAACTAATAGCCATAAAATTGAGGC
>JBEGQD010000011.1:0-2737 GCA_041181125.1 Actinomycetota bacterium
GCTAACGGGATTCCGATTAATAAGAAATTTCCAGAGATCATGTAATAGGAAACACCTAGTGCAATTAAATTTGCCAATACTGCAGGGGCTCGACCAAATGAACGCTTCTTCTCAAAACCTACTGCGGAAAACCAAAGGCCAATAGATCCAACAAGAGCAAAAATAATCTCAGCTGACAATGCAGCCGGAGCGCTGACATCGGAAATAAAGGGTGCAATCAATAGGTAAAGCACAATGGCGAAAATAATCAGTGATTCGAATTTGAGCAGAAAAATCGCGCGAATACGAGAGTTATCCGTCGATAAGACTCTTTTCAGATCCATATTTAAATACTACCCTTTCTAACGATCATGAATAAGTATGAGAGCGTTATTGATTCTATTTTTCTCTCCAATAATGGTGAGATTGATCTATTAACTGGTGCCATTTCACCAGATCGTTTCAACCAAATTGTAAAGCGCGATCTTGCAATTGCCCAACGTAATTATGCAGATATCAGCATGATTTCTACTGCAATTAACCTGCCGCAATTCTTTTCAGATAACCAAACCGTACACTCAATTGAACATCAGAGCGAGATTGAGAATGAATTAGTGAATTTACACTTTAAATTAAAGAATACTTTTCGCCAATCAGATTGTATTTGCCGGGTTTCAAAATTAGGGTTTTGGATACTTTTAAATGGTGCTGACAGAACAACTGCTGATCAGTTAGTAGAACGATTGTTAAATGAGTTACCTAAATTCATAACCGTAGGGATGTCTGTGTGGCAACAAGGTGAATCAATTCTTGATTGGTATAAAAGAGTCGATCAGATACATTTTAATAACAATTAGTGAGCTTTGATATGCAAGCAGTATTAATCTGTTCACAGGGGTAAAATCACCAACCAAAGTATTGTAAATAATTGGCTAATGAATGAACTTAGCAATCAGTTGGATAGTTTTGGTCCGCTTAAAGAGCTTGTTTTGGATGAGAGTGTTGAAGAAATCTGGATTAACACCCCTAGCAGAGTGTTCATTGCGCGTTCAGGTTGCAGCGAGCTTACAAATCTAGTTCTATCAAAGGAGGTTGTTCATGACCTTATTGAAAGATTGCTAATTTGGGGAGGCCGCCGGCTCGATGTCAGTAATCCATTTGTTGATGCACGCCTACCAGATGGCAGCAGATTACATGTTGCAATTCCTGAGGTCACAGCATCTCACTGGGTAGTAAATATTAGAAAACATATCAATCGCGGTAATTCACTTGAAGATTTAGTAAAAATTGGTTCAATAAATAATGAAATCTTAGAAACTTTAAACCAAGCAGTTGTTAGTGGTTTGAACATATTAGTAAGTGGCGGCACACAAGCTGGTAAAACTACTTTTCTAAGCGCATTAATTAGTCGGATACCAGTCAGCGAAAGAGTGATCACCATTGAAGAGGTATTTGAGTTAAAGCCCAAGTTGCCAGATTGGATTGCTCTACAAACTAGAACTGCAAATTTAGAAGGTAATGGTGAGATATCACTTAGAAGATTAATTAAAGAATCACTGCGAATGCGGCCCAGCAGAATTATCGTTGGCGAGGTTAGGGAGGCTGAAGCACTTGATCTTTTAATTGCGCTTAATTCTGGTTTACCTGGCATGGCAACTTTGCATGCAAACTCGGCAAGAGGAGCAATCGCCAAATTACAATTACTTCCATTACTTGCTGGAGAAAATATCGCTCAGAGTTTTATCACTCCCACAATTGCAACCAGTATTGATTTAGTTGTTCAGTGCTCAATCGATACAAGTGGAAAAAGAAGAGTAGTTGAGATTGCCGCTGTTACCGGCCGGTGCGAAGGTGGAAATATTGAAGTAGAAAACTTATTTAAATGGAATAGCCGTGGCTATGAAAAAGGTTTAGGCAATCTTTCCAGCTTATTGAAGAAGAGAAATCAATAGCACTGCCTATGAGAAATTTGTTTATATGGATGTTTCTTTCATTTCTAGTTGCGGTGATCTATTTTGTTGTTAAGAAAAATAGAGAAAAGAAAGCAGCCCAAAATCGAGCCAATGCTTGGCCAGAAGCTTTGGATTTGGTTATTTCCTCATTGCAATCAGGAGCATCGATTACTGAAAGTTTGTCTAACTTGGCAATTGTTGGGCCTAATCCACTTCGCCTAGATTTTGCAGATTTTTCCTTAAATATGGCAAGCGGCATGAAGTTTGAAATTGCTCTAAACAAATTAAAAACGAAATTTGCAGATCCAATCTCTGATCAGTTATGTGAGGCTCTCTACTTTGCTGCCAAGTTTGGTAGTAGAAACACCATCAAAGTGCTTCGCGAACTATCTGAGTATGTATCAGCAGATTTATCAGTTCGTGCTGAGATAAATACCAGATTTGGTTGGATAAAGAATTCAGCCAATTTGGCAGCTCTCGCACCCTGGCTGCTATTTCTAATCCTGCGTACCCAAACAAATGCAAAGGTTGCATATCAGCAACCATTTGGAGAATTTTTGATGGTCATCGGAGTTGTGGCAACTTTAATTGCTTATTATTGGATGAGCCGAATTGCCAATTTACCAAAAGCAAAACGGATATTTACACTTTCATTGAGTGACACATGAAAAGTATTGATCTCTACATATTTATTCTGATCGCCCCAGCGTTGTTATTTTCACTGCGAATAATCTTGATAGAGGTCGCAGCTTTAATATCGGTATCAAATTACGTTAAAGAACTGTTTTGGATAAAGAGCTTAATTG
>JBEGQD010000012.1:0-32574 GCA_041181125.1 Actinomycetota bacterium
CTACATTCTCTAATGTAAAAAGCGGTGAGTCGGTACATGGTTCGGTTGCAAAAACATCAAGACCAGCGCCAGCAACGCGACCATCTTTTAACGCCTCATAAAGAGCAACCTCATCTAACACGCCACCGCGAGCTGCGTTGATAATTCTTACCGTTGGCTTTACCTTCTTTAATGCCTCAGTGCCAATTAAATTAGCGGTCTCTTTTGTCTTTGGAAGGTGGATAGTTATGAAATCACTAATCTTTAATAATTTATCTAACTCTACTAATTTAACATTTAACTGTGCAGCACGTGCTGGCTGCAGATAAGGATCATAAGCAACAACATCCATTCCAAAAGATTGCATACGAGCCGCGACTAATTGACCAATCCGGCCAAAGCCAACAATTCCTAAAGTTTTCTCAAATAGTTCAGCACCAGTGTATTTAGAACGTGCCCACTTGCCATTTCGCAAAGCTGCGTGTGCTGGTGAGATAAATCTGGCAGATGCCAGAAGTAATCCAATGGCAAGCTCTGCAGCTGAGACAATATTTGAAGTTGGTGCATTAACCACCATAACCCCGGCAGCGGTTGCTGCTGGAATTTCTACATTATCTAAGCCAACACCAGCTCTGGCAATTACCTTTAAACCTTTTGCTGCTGCAATTGCTTCAGCATCCATCTTGGTGGCAGAGCGAATTAATACTGCATCGACACCTTTAGCGAGTGCGGCAAGTAATTCACCTCTATCTGCGCCATTGCAATTGCGCACCTCAAAGTCAGGTCCAAGCGCCTCCACAGTGGCTGGACTTAACTCTTCAGCAATTAATACAACAGGTTTAGCCACGCGCCGCATTTCCTTCTTTGTAATCATCCTTGTTTCCTGATTTAACCCAAGACATCAACTTACGAAGATCTCTACCAACCTGCTCAATTGGATGTGACTCGCCCTTGGCACGTAGGGACTTAAATTCAGGAGCTCCTGCATCTTGGTCATCAATAAAGCGCTTAGCAAATGAACCAGATTGAATATCGGCAAGCACTGCCTTCATATTCTCTTTAACACTTGGATCAATTACTCGTGGACCTGAGATGTAATCACCATACTCAGCTGTGTCAGAAACTGACCAACGTTGTTTAGCTATTCCGCCTTCATACATAAGATCAACAATAAGTTTTAACTCATGTAAGCACTCAAAGTAGGCAACCTCTGGTTGATATCCGGCTTCAATCAAAGTTTCAAAACCATACATAACTAATTGGGATGCGCCACCACAAAGAACTGATTGCTCACCAAATAAATCTGTCTCACACTCTTCAGTAAAGGTAGTCAAAATTCCACCAGCACGTAGGCCACCAATCGCCTTTGCATATGAAAGTGTGATCGGCCAAGCATTACCTGTTGCATCTTGTTCGACTGCAACAATTACCGGCACACCACGTCCGGCTGAGTACTCACGACGAACTAAGTGTCCTGGACCCTTCGGTGCAACCATACAAACATCTACATTTGTAGGTGGTTTGATGTAACCAAATCGAATATTAAAGCCGTGACCAAAAAAGAGCGCTGCTCCTGCTTTTATGTTTGGTGCAATTGAATCATTGTAGATATGACGTTGCACATGATCTGGCGCAAGCAACATAACCACATCCGCGCCTTTTACAGCATCGGCAACTGACGCAACCTTAAGGCCTTCAGCCTCTGCCTTGGCTCGTGATTTAGAACCTTCGGCTAAACCAACTACAACATCAACACCGCTATCTCGAAGTGATAGTGCGTGTGCATGTCCTTGAGATCCGTATCCAATTACTGCAACCTTTTTAGATTGGATAATTGCTAGATCTGCATCCTCATCGTGATACATCGTTGCCACTGTATGTCTCCTTATGTTGGTTGGTTATTAATTTTGGTAATCAGCTGTTGAACTATTTGGGTCTGACTCGTTAGCAGTTCCCATGGTGCTAAGCGTACGGTCTGCAAGTGTGCTGTCGCCCCGCTCTAGTGCCACCAAGCCTGATTGAACTAACTCCCGAATCCCATGTGGTTTTAAATCAGCAAGCAAGCTTTCAATTGCAGATGATTCACCGACTGCCTCTATCGAAATAGATTTCACACCCTCATCAGCAATTACCGCACCATGCTTTTTCACAACCTCTTTAGCAGCCGGTGTATTAGCCACCTTCACCAATAGAATCTCACGCTTTGAAGAATCTGAATCCTTCATTTCAGAGATTCCAATTACATTTACTAATTTAAACAATTGCGCACTCACCTGATCTAGCGCATGCCCCTCTAAATTTAAAACAATGGTCATTCGGGAAACCTTTGGATTCTCAGTAGGTCCAACAGCCAGAGAATCGATGTTGTAACCGCGACGAGAAAATAGAGATGCAACTCGCGCCAGTACGCCAGGTGAGTTCTCAACTAAAACTGCCAATGTGTGAATAGCCATTACAACTCCTGTGAATCCCAGACTGGTGCCATTGATCTGGCAATTGTGATCTCATCATTTGATGTTCCAGCAGCCACCATTGGCCAAACCATTGCATCACGGTGAACATTAAAATCAACAACAACTGGGCGATCATTAATTGCCATCGCTGCCTCAATAGTCTTATCAACATCACCAGGATTCTCACATCGCAAACCAACACAACCCATTGCTTCAGCTAGCAATTTAAAATCTGGAATCCGCTTTGAGTGCAGATCGGTATTTGAATAACGTTGATTGTAGAAAAGGGTTTGCCACTGACGAACCATGCCAAGAGATTCATTATTAATTACTGCCACCTTGATTGGAATATTATTTAGCGCACAAGTTACTAGCTCTTGATTTGTCATTTGGAAACAGCCATCACCATCAATCGCCCATACTGTTGTATCAGGAGCGCCAACCTTGGCACCCATTGCAGCAGGAACTGCATACCCCATAGTTCCAAGGCCACCTGAGTTAAGCCAGGTTCTTGGTTTTTCATAACCAATAAATTGTGATGCCCACATCTGGTGTTGACCAACGCCGGCAGCAAAGATTGTGTCAGGACCTGAAATCTTGCCAATTCTTTCTATTACATACTGTGGTGAAACAGAGCCATCAGATGGTTTGTCATAACCTAATGGAAACTTACTTCGCCAACCATAAACCTCAGTAAGCCAAGGTGTTATATCTGGGGCAGATTTGGAAAGTGCGGTTTTTGTTGCAGGAGCTAGTGCGCGCAAGATGTTTTTTAAATCACCAATGATTGCCACATCAGCATGGCGATTCTTACCAATCTCAGCTGGATCAATATCTGCATGAATGATTTTGGCATTTGGTGCAAAGCTTGAAAGTTTTCCAGTTACTCGATCATCAAATCTGGCACCTAAAGTAATTAATAGATCTGCCTTCTGGAGTGCGGTAACGGCTGCCACCGTGCCATGCATACCAGGCATACCAAGATGTTGTGGGTGTGAGTCCGGGAATGCACCGCGAGCCATTAAAGTAGTAACAACTGGAGCGCCGGTTATCTCAGCAAGCATCATTAACTCTTTGGCAGCATTTGCTTTAATAACTCCGCCACCAACATATAGCACCGGTTTTTTAGATTGGGTGATTAAAGCTGCGGCATCTGAGATCGACTCACTCTTTGGTTCAACTACTGGGTTATATCCAGCAAGTGAAACATTTTTTGGATAGTTGAATGTTGTCTCTTTTTGTAGTGCATCTTTAGCAATATCAACTAGAACCGCACCTGGTCGGCCAGTACTTGCGATATAAAATGCCTCGGCAATAGCACGTGGAATATCTGCTGGATCGGTAATTAAATAATTATGTTTTGTAACTGGCATGGTAACGCCACGGATATCTGCCTCCTGGAAAGCATCGGTACCAATTGCCGCAGATGGCACCTGACCAGTAATTGCCACAATCGGAACAGAGTCCATCTGCGCATCAGCTAATGGTGTTACTAAATTAGTGGCACCAGGACCAGAGGTTGCAATACAAACTCCGACTCGACCAGTTGCTTGGGCATAACCTGTTGCAGCATGCCCGGCACCCTGTTCATGTCTTACTAATATGTGGCGAATCTTTGAATCAAAAATTGGATCGTAAGCAGGAAGAATTGCGCCACCTGGTATGCCAAACATGACATCAACGCCGGCAGCTTCAAGTGCGTTTACTAAACTTTGCGCACCATTCATCTTGCTCATCGCTTCCTTTCTAAACTAGATCTACCTAAAACAAAACCCCCCAGTTTTATCTGAGGGGTGCGAACTAACTTTTTTTAGTTAGCGCGCACGCTCGATAATCACCACGACCACTGATGTGATCACGATTTGTGAGGTTAGCGAGGTGTTCTTCATGGCGGTAGTTTCTCAGGAGTAGTTGGGTCTAGTCAACCCTTGAGATATCAATCTCAATATTTGAGCGTGCTTATAACAAAACGGCAATTAATCGCAGACCGCACCCTTTGCTGCGCTACCGACCAACTTTGAATACTTAGCCAAAACCCCGCGACGATATTTATGTGGAACCGGTTTAAAACTTTTCTTTCGTTCACTGATCTCTTTTTCATCTACTAATAAATCTAGTGTTCTATTTTTAGTATCAATTTTTATTCGATCACCATTTTTAACAAATGCTATTGGGCCACCATCTACTGCCTCAGGGGCAACATGACCAACACAAAGTCCGGTAGTTCCACCTGAAAATCTTCCATCTGTAATTAGCAGAACAGATTTGCCCAGACCTGCACCTTTGATTGCACCTGTAATCATTAGCATCTCGCGCATTCCAGGCCCACCTTTTGGTCCTTCATATCTAATTACTACAACATCACCAGCAACAATTGAACCGTTCTCTAGAGCTTCCATGGCAGATTGCTCACGTTCAAAAACTTTTGCTGGACCTTCGAAAACATCAACTCCAACTCCGGCAGTCTTGCAAACAGCGCCATCGGTGGCAAGTGAGCCATTAAGAATTGTGATACCACCACCAAGGGAAAGTGGATTACTTACCGCTTTTAGAATTTCACCATCGGGATCAGGTGGAGTTATATCTTTCAAGTTTTCTGCCATGGTCTTTCCGGTAACTGTTAAACAATCTCCATGGAGTAGGCCAGCATCTAATAGCGCACGCAGGATTACTGGAATTCCGCCCACCTTGTCGACATCGGTCATTACATACTTACCAAATGGTTTCAAATCACCAAGTAGTGGCACCATTGACCCAACCCTGTGAAAATCCTCTAAAGTTAAATCAACCTCAGCTTCATGGGCGATAGCAAGTAGGTGAAGTACTGCATTAGTAGATCCACCGAGTGCCATAACAACTGTGATCGCATTCTCAAATGCTTTCTTAGTCAAAATCTGGCGAGTAGTAATACCTTGTCTAATTAACTCAACAACTGCAGCTCCAGATTTAACTGCGTAATCATCGCGGCGGCGATCTATTGAAGGCGGAGATGCAGAGCCTGGAAGTGATAAACCAATTGCCTCACCTACTGCGGCCATTGTGTTTGCGGTATACATGCCACCACACGCGCCCTCACCTGGGCAGATCGCTCTTTCAATTTTATCTACCTCTTCTTGGGAAATTAATCCGCGAGCGCAAGCACCAACTGCTTCAAAAGCGTCAATAATGGTTACATCTCTGCCATCTACTTTGCCAGGCATGGTAGAGCCGGCATAGACAAAAACACTTGCAACATCCATTCGCGCTGCTGCCATCATCATGCCCGGCAGTGATTTATCACAGCCCGCAAAGGTAACCATTCCATCTAATCGCTCGGCTTGCATAACAGTTTCAACTGAGTCGGCAATTACTTCACGAGATACTAATGAAAAATGCATTCCTTCATGCCCCATGGAAATTCCATCGGATACTGAAATCGTGCCAAACTGCATAGGAAAGCCACCAGCATCAATAACACCTTTTTTCGATGCCTTCGCTAATCGATCAAGCGATAAGTTGCACGGTGTAATTTCATTCCAAGAAGATGCAATTCCTATTTGTGGTTTAGCGAAATCTTCATCCTTCATACCTACGGCACGAAGCATTCCGCGGGCAGGAGCCCGTTCAATGCCATCGGTAACCAAGCCAGATCTTGGCTTCATTTTATTTGGCGGAATTTTTTCGCTCATAAGATTAGTTTATTGCCCTAAATGTTTTAATAATAGTTCCCGCACCTTTGCTGCATCCGCCTGTCCACCAGTTGCTTTCATAACCGCACCAATTAACGCACCTGCTGCTGGAATATTTCCACCACGAACACGCTCAGCGGTCTCTGGCTGCGCAGCTATTGCCTCTTCAATAGCTTTCATTAACTGGGAATCGTCTGAAACAACCTTAAGTCCGCGTTTGTTAATTACGTCAGTTGGATTTCCCTCTCCGGCGATAACACCTTCAACAACCTGCCGCGCTAACTTATCGGTTAACTCACCACTTGAAATTAATGCAATAACTTGCGCAACATCTTTAACTGAAATCAATTCGGTAGGTAAAACGCCCTTGTCATTTGCAACTCGAGAAATCTCACCCAACCACCAACTGCGAGCTTTGGTTGGATCTGCGCCTAACAAAACAGTCTCTTCTACGGTATCAAGTAATTCGGCGTTGACCATTGCCGCCATCTCTTTATCAGGAACACCCCAAGCAGTTTGTAATCTCGCTCTGCGATCTGCTGGTTTTTCTGGCAAACTCTTTTTTAACTCTTCAATCCATTTTGCGTCAGGAACTACTGGAACTAAATCTGGCTCTGGGAAGTAACGATAATCCTCTGCTTGCTCCTTGGATCTACCAGGACGAGTTTCACCACTCTCCTCTAAGAAGTGACGAGTCTCCTGCACGATCCGCTCACCAACTTCTAATCTATTGGCTTGGCGAATTACCTCACCAGTTACTGCTCGTTCTACGGAGCGGAGTGAGTTAACATTTTTTGTCTCACTTCTTGTTCCAAGTTTTCCGCTACCTATTTTTGAAAGTGAAAGGTTCACATCACATCTAAGTGAACCCTGCTCCATCTTTACATCAGAGACTTTAAGGCCACGTAAAATATCTCGTAGTGCTGCCACATATGCTCTAGCAACTTGCGGGGCATACTTTCCAGTGTTTGGCACAATCTTGGTAACAATCTCAACTAAAGGAATACCGGCGCGGTTGTAATCTAAAAGTGAGTACTCAGCGCCATGGATTCGCCCAGTTGAACCACCGACATGCAAAGACTTACCAGTGTCCTCCTCCATATGAACTCGTTCAATTTCGATTCTAAAGGTTTTCATTCCATCGTCAGTTTCAACCTCAACATCTAGAAACCCATTAACACAGATTGGCTCGTCATATTGTGAGGTTTGAAAGTTCTTTGGCATATCTGGATAAAAGTAATTTTTACGAGCAAATCTTGAAAATGGTGCGATTGAGCAATTAAGGGCTAAGCCAATAAGGATTGAGCTCTCAATTGCTTTTTTATTAACAACTGGCAGCGCACCAGGCAGACCAAGACATACCGGGCAGGTTTGTGTGTTTGGTTGTGCTCCAAACTCAGTGGCGCAACCGCAAAACATCTTTGATTTTGTATTTAACTCAACATGGACCTCAAGGCCAAGTGTTGGTTCATAAGTTGCAATTGCTTGATCGTAATTTAAACTCATTTTGAACCCGCAAGCTTTGGTGCAAAATCTAAAATTGGCTTACCCCACTTTGAAAGTAGAGCTGCTTCTAACGCACCACCTACTAAATACATCCTTTCATCTTTCATAGCTGGTGACATAATCTGAAAACCAACTGGCAGATTATCTTCCTCGGCAAGTCCACACGGAAGACTCATTCCGCCAATACCAGCCATATTTACTGGAATAGTTGCAATATCATTTAAATACATAGCAAGTGGATCATTACTTTTTTCACCGATTTTAAATGCGGTAGTTGGCGCTGTTGGTGAAACTAAAACATCACACTTTGTGAAGGCGGCATCAAAATCCTGCTTAATTAAGGTTCTGACCTTTTGCGCTGAGCCATAATAAGCATCGTAATAACCAGATGATAAAGCGTAGGTTCCTAGAATAATTCTTCGTTTAACCTCGCGGCCAAAGCCTGCTTGTCTAGTTAAATTCATTACCTCTTCAGCGCCCTTTGCGCCATCATCGCCAACGCGTAGGCCAAAACGCATTGAATCAAATCTTGCTAAATTTGATGAACATTCGCTTGGTGCAATTAGATAGTAAGCCGCTAATGCGTACTCAAAGTTTGGGCAAGAAACTTCAACTATCTCAGCACCTAATTTAACTAACTCAGCGACTGCTTCATTGAACTTATTTTCAACACCCTTTTGGTAGCCCTCGCCAGCAAGTTGTTTAACAACACCAATCTTCATACCTTTTATATCTAATTTTTTCGCAGCAGCTACTACATCTGGCACTGGTTGATTAATACTGGTGGAATCCTTTGGATCAAAGCCGGCAATTACTTGGTGCAGTAATGCGGTATCTAATACCGATCTTGCGCATGGTCCTGCTTGATCTAAGGAGGAGGAGAATGCAACTAAGCCATAACGTGAAACTCCACCGTAAGTTGGTTTAACTCCAACTGTTCCGGTAACTGCAGCAGGTTGGCGAATTGATCCACCAGTATCAGTTCCGATTGCAAGTGGTGCCTCAAATGCTGCAAGGGAGGCTGATGATCCGCCCCCTGAGCCGCCAGGAATTCTTGTTAGATCCCAAGGATTATGAGTTGGTCCATAAGCTGAGTTTTCAGTTGATGAACCCATCGCAAACTCATCCATATTTGTCTTACCTAAAATAATCACACCAGCATTTTTCAATTTACTCACAACTGTTGAGTCATAGGGCGGGCGCCAGCCTTCTAAAATCTTTGAACCGCAGGTAGTTGGCACACCTTTTTGAGTCATTACATCTTTAAGCGCAAGCGGCACACCTGCAAGAGGTGCTAATTTCTCACCAGCAGCACGCTTTTTATCAACCTCTTTGGCTTGGGCTAAGGCACCTTCTTTATCTAAATACAAGAACGCATGAACATCTTTATCTACCGATGCAATCTGTTCATAATGTTGATTTGCTAACTCAACCGCGCTGATCTGTTTATTACTAAGAGCAGTCGACATCACCGATGCGTTATCTCTAATGCTCATTTACTCTTCGCCTAAAATTTGGGGAACTTTAAATCTTCCCTCATCAGATGCCGGCGCGCCAGAGAGTGCTTCGGTTGGTGTAAGACTTGGCAAAACAAGATCTTCACGGGTCACATTATTTACAGCAAGTGGATGAGAGGTCGGTAATACATCAGATCCTGCCACCTCTTGCACTCTTTCTACAGCGCCAAGAATTACATCCATCTCACCAGCAAGATGATCTAACTCGGCATCACTCATTGTGATTCGAGCCAAGCGAGCTAAATTTGCGACTTCATCGCGGGAGATTGCGGCCATAATTGGTGAGTATAACTGGTGTTAATTCACTGGCGAATTTGCCCGTTTCCGCTAACAATCCAAGTTGTTGTAGTCATCTGTTCAAGTCCCATTGGGCCACGGGCGTGTAATTTTTGATTTGAGATTCCAATCTCGGCGCCAAATCCCATCTGACCGCCGTCGGTAAATCTTGTTGAGGCATTAACCATAATTGCTGCGCAATCATTTAATGAAGTGAATCTTGAAATAGCATCTTTATCTTCAGCCACTATAGCTTCGGTGTGGTTTGTTCCATACTTTGTGATGTGATCAATCGCTCCCATTACATCACCAACCTGAGCCACATTTATTTCAAGGCTGCCATACTCGGTAGACCAAGATTCCTGGGTCGCTAAATTCACTTTTATATTTAAACTATCAGCTACTGCTTTGCTTTTTGAATCGACATTAATTACTACCCCAGCTTGAGTTAAAGCATTTAAAGCAAGAGGTAGGAATTTTTCAGCAATATCTTGATGGACCAGTAAAGTTTCTGCCGCGTTACAAACACTTGGACGATCACACTTTGAGTTAATTAAAATTGCAACTGCTTTTTCTAGGTTGGCAGATTTATCCACATAAACATGACAAACTCCGGCACCAGTCTCAATTGTTGGTACCGTTGCTTCATCAATTACTGAACGGATTAATTGCGCACTTCCTCGTGGAATTACTAGGTCAACTAAACCCCGAGCGGTAAGTAGTGCGGTGGCAGTGGCACGATCATCTGACGGAATTAGTTGTATTACTTCATCAGATATTTTGGTATTTATAAATGCTTTTTTCATAACTTCAATTAGCACCTTATTGCTATGTGATGCCGTAGATGAGCCACGAAGGAGAGCAGCATTTCCAGATTTAATTAAAATCACAGCTGCATCAACAGTTACATTTGGCCTAGCTTCATAAACCATTCCCACTACCCCAAATGGCACAGTTTTTTGTTTTAGATTTAAACCATTTTCTATATTTCTTTCAACTAAAACTCTTCCCAATGGGTCTGCTAACTTTGCAATATCTCTAGTGGCACTAGCCATCTCATTTACTCTTTTAGCGGTAAGCAGCAAGCGGTCCTGCAAGGCTGGTGAAATTTCCGCAGATTTTGCAGCATCCATATCTAATTGATTGGCTTTTAAAATTAGATTTAAATTCTTCTCTAACTCATCGGCAATGTTTAGTAGTAATTGATTGCGTTCTGACCCAGTTGCTGAAGATAATGTGCGCGCAGCCACTCGTGCACGTTTTGCTATATCGGCAATTATCGTGGTGGCGCTCATGGGCTAAGCCTACGGTCAATTAGGCTATGGGTATGAAGCGTTTATTTAAGATCCTTCGAAATACCGTTATTTCACTAGCCGTTTTATATGTAGCACTTTTTGCCTTCTTAAAGGTAGTTCATTACCCAGATCCAATTGCCACGATTAAATTAGGTCTAGCCCCAGCTTCTAAGACTCCGACCCTGTTGCCTTGGCATGTGATTGATCCAGCAAGTAAGCCAATTGCGATTCCAGTAGCTTCTGAAAAAATGCCAGCTGAGATTATGTATAAGGGAACTTCACTTGCATTTAATGAGTTTTTAAAGCAAACCGATTCAAATGCCTTTCTTGTTTTCCGAAATGGCGTAATGACATATGAGTGGTATAAAGATGGTGTAACACAAAGCACTCAACTTCCTTCATACTCGGTGGCAAAAACTATGACTAGCATCATGATTGGCCAATTAGTTGCGCAAGGAAAAATTAAAGAAAGTGACAAGTTTGTTACCTACTTCCCTGACTTAAAAGCTGGAACAAGTTTTGATTTAGTAACAATTAAGCAATTACTTGATATGCAAGCAGGTGTTGGTGTTAGTGATAATTACCCATCTGGTCCATCTGGCTGGGGTGTGGCAATTGCGCAGATGTATGCCTCAACCGATGTTGATTGGTTTTTGAAGAATAATAGAAAAATGTCATTTGAACCCGGCTCAAAATCTGAATATATGAGTGTTGATACCCAAATGCTGGGAATGATTATTAAAAAAGTTACGGGCAAAAAGGTTGCTGATTACTTCAGTCAAAATGTTTGGCAACCGGTGGGAGCAAAGTATCCAGCAACTTGGAATGTTGATCGCATCGGGGGAACTGAAAAAACATTCTGCTGTTTTAACGCCGCCGCATCTGATTACGCACGAGTTGGTATGTTGTTTTTAAATGGTGGATATGCAGGCCCTAATAAAATTATCGATAAAGCATGGCTTGCCAGAATGACTACCCCGGTAACAACATTAGATCGAAATTGGGGTTACGGCGCCCAGGTTTGGCATCCATATCCAAATACAAGTTTGATGCTTGGCCTGCATGGTCAGTTTGTGTTTATAAACCCAGCAACTAGAACTGTGATTGTTAAGTTAAGTGATAATCCAACTAGTTCTGATCATGAAAGTGATACCACTAAAGCTTTATTTGAAATTTCAAATCTTAAGAATTAGGTAAGAAGTAGGTTCCAACACTCTCGCCAGCAAGTGCTGCTGTTAAATCGGTTAACTTAGTTAGCAACATTCCGATACCTGCGGTGGTAACAACCTTGGCTGCCTCTATTTTTGTAACCATTCCACCGCTACCAACCCCGGCTGAACCTGCTCCACCAATAGTTGCAGCATCAATTTTTGAAATATCACTGACTAAATTAATTGGTTTTGCGCCCGGTTGTGCTGGATTAGCATCATATAAACCATCAATATCGGTGATTAATACCAGTAAGTCTGCGCTAACTAATTTCGTAACCAACGCTGCCAAACCATCATTATCACCAAACTTAATTTCCTCTGTTCCTACTGTGTCATTCTCATTAATAATTGGTACTACACCAAGCTTTAATAGGGAGTTAAGTACCCCTTTAATGTTCTCTACATGATTTGCCTTTGTTATGTCATCTAAAGTAATCAGTACCTGTGAAGTTGTGATCTTAAATCGATTAAAAGATTGGGTATATCTAGCCATTAATAAACCTTGACCAACAGAGGCAGCTGCTTGTTGAGAGGTAAGATCAGATGGTCGCTCAGTTAAGCCTAAAGGTGCCAGACCTGCAGCAATGGCGCCGGATGAGACCACAATTACCTCTTTACCATCAGTTTTTAACTTTCCAACTACATCAACTAATTGATCAATTGCAGCTGGATCTAAATTAGCACCAGCTTTGCCAGTAAGAGTTGATGAGCCAACCTTAATTACAATTCTTTTTGTTGTACTTAAATTAACGGACATCTTCATCCACTCGTGGTGTTCTTGGATTAGCTACGTTGTACTCCCACTGCATCTCAATCTCATCATCACTTAATTGATCAATATCATCCTCTAATAAATCCATTCGCCAAGGTGTAGAAAGTCGAAGATCCTCTCCTCTCGGCCCGCCTGCTAATAACTCTGCACCAGCTTCAATACTTGGCTCCCAATCAAAAATAACCGCTTCATCTCCTTCGCCAATTCTTACTTCATCTCCTGCCTTGGCACCTTTCTTAAATAACTCTTTTTCAACTCCATAAGATGCAAGTCGATCTGCTAAGTAACCAATCGCTTCAGCGTTTGAAAAATCAGTCTGCTTAACCCACCGCTCTGGTTTATCTCCAATTACATTAAATGTGCCATCCTCATTTGCAATCACAACAAATCCTGCGTCATCTACCGCAATTGGACGCAAAACTATTCTGGCAACTTGTTCTTCTTTTTGTGCTTTGCGCACCTTTTGAATAATTTGAGCCATTCCATAAATTAATTCCTGCATTCCTTTACGGCTGGCAGCAGATACTTGAAAGACTGGAAAACCACGTGCTTCAAATGTTTTTTGCACCAAATCGGCCATGGCTTTTCCATCTGGTAAATCAATCTTGTTTAACGCAATAATTCTTGGTCGGTCAGCTAAGCCGCCATACTCTTTTAATTCCTCTTCAATTACATCAAAATCTTTTATGGGGTCACGATCGGTTTCAAGTGTTGCACAATCTAGAACATGTACTAAGGCTGCGCATCTTTCAACATGGCGCAAAAACTCATGTCCTAAACCTTTTCCCTGGCTAGCACCTGGAATTAAACCTGGCACATCAGCTGCCGTAAATCGAGTATCCCCTGCTTGGACCACACCAAGATTTGGTACCAAGGTAGTAAATGGGTAATCAGCAATCTTTGGCCGAGCAGCAGACATCGCCGCAATCAATGATGATTTCCCAGCACTTGGGTAACCGACTAAACCAATATCGGCAACGCTTTTTAACTCTAGAAATAATGTGCGAGTTTCACCTGGTTCCCCGAGCAGTGCAAAGCCGGGTGCACGACGTTTTGAGTTGGCAAGACCAGCATTTCCTAGTCCACCCTTACCACCTTGGGCTGCCATAAATCTAGTACCAAAACCAACTAGATCTGCAATTACAGTTCCATTTACATCTTTAACAACTGTTCCATTTGGAACTGAGAGAATTAAATCCTTGCCCTCTGCACCATTATTAAAATCACCAGCACCTTTTTTGCCATCAGTTGATTTGCGATGAGGTGAGTGATGGAAATCTAAAAGTGTGGTCGCATCTGGATCTACCACTAAAACAATATCTCCGCCTCGGCCACCATTTCCACCATCTGGGCCACCTAGGGGTTTAAATTTTTCACGGTGAACAGATACACAACCATCTCCGCCCTTGCCAGCATCTGCGTGCAGAGTTACACGGTCAACAAAACTTGCCATGTGCACTCCTTTCGCTGATTAACAATCAAATAAAAATGGGCCCGCAGTTAGCGGACCCATAATTAATTTTCCGCTGGGATTAAGAAACCGGAACGATGTTTACTACTCGACGACCGCGAGCACGACCAAATTCAACTGATCCACCCTCTAGAGCGAATAATGTGTCATCTTTTCCAATTCCAACATTTTTTCCTGGGTGGAAGTAGGTGCCACGTTGGCGAACCAAAATCTCCCCACCTTTTACTACCTGACCAGCAAAGCGTTTGATGCCAAGGTACTGAGGATTTGAGTCGCGACCATTTCGCGTGGATGAAACACCCTTTTTACTTGCCATCTTCTTTCACCTGCCTTAGTTAGTAGTTACTTGTTAATTCCTGTTATTTTCACACGAGTAAGTTGAGAACGAAATCCTTGGCGACGACGATATCCAGTCTTATTTTTGTAACGAAGGATTGCAATCTTTGGACCCTTTTGCTCTGCTAATACCTCACCAGTTACCTTAACTGAAGCTAGTGCTTTTGGATCAGCGGTGACATCAGCACCATCTACCAATAGAACTGCTGGAAAAGTTACTGAGGCGCCAACGGCAGCATCTAAGCGATCAACCACAAGAGTTTCACCTACTGAAACCTTCTCTTGTCGTCCGCCTGCTTTAACAATCGCGTACACCGTGTGCTCCTTCTAGTTATTAGCTCAAATCTTAAATTTCAACTTATGGATCTGGCTAGGTGGATAAGGGTAGAGATCGATCTGATTTGGGTCAAATACAGCCAATACTTGAGGGATTAATTGGTAGAAATAACCCCAGTACTGACTGCTCGCCTGCCCTTTCGGCGGCCAGTAGTTGCACTTGGAATCTCCTCAACCTTTTGATCACTTTGATTATTATCTGAGTTAGATGTTTCTTCAATATCTGAATCCTCATCTGCATCATCACTTTCATCATCTACACCATCGCTATTTGCTTTGCTTGTCTTGGCAAAACGCTGCTCCATATCCTTTTCAAGTGCAACCTTCTTAACTGGCTCACTATGAATATGAATTCCACGTCCGCCACAACTTTCACAGGTGGTAGAGAAAGCCTCAATTAATCCTTGACCAACACGTTTACGTGTCATTTGTACCAAACCAAGTGAGGTGACCTCAGCAACCTGATGCTTTGTGCGATCTCTGCCCAAACACTCAACTAATCTGCGAAGTACTAACTCACGGTTTGATTCCAGCGTCATATCGATAAAGTCGATCACAATAATTCCGCCCATATCCCGAAGGCGTAGCTGGCGAGCAATCTCTTCTGCTGCTTCTAGGTTGTTTTTAGTAACTGTCTCTTCAAGATTTCCACCCTTACCAATAAATTTACCAGTGTTAACATCGATAACAATCATTGCTTCGGTGCGATCAATGACAAGTGAACCACCAGATGGTAGGTAAACCTTACGATCAAATGCTTTTGCTAATTGCTCTTCGACTCTGTTTTCAGCAAATAGATCTCGGTTTGAACTCCACTTTTCAATCTTGCTAGCAAGCTCTGGAGCGATATGGCCAATATAATTTTGAATATCATCCCAAGCTTGATCACCCTGCACCAGCATCTTGTTAAAATCCTCATTAAAGATATCTCGGATTACTCGAACAGTTAGATCTGGCTCTCCATATAAAAGTGAGGGAGCAGATGTCGATGAATCATTTGCCTTCTTCTCAATATCCTCCCATTGCGCCTTAAGACGAGAAACATCTCTTTCAAGCTCTGCCTCTGGAGCTCCCTCCGCGGCAGTTCTAATAATTACACCAGCTTGATCTGGGATTAAATTTTTAAGAATAGATTTCAATCGATTACGTTCAGTATCTGGCAATCTGCGAGAGATTCCACTCATGCCACCTGCTGGTACATAAACTAAGTAGCGACCAGGAAGAGATATCTGACTAGTTAATCTGGCACCCTTTTGGCCAATTGGATCTTTAGTCACCTGAACCAATACTGATTGACCACTCTTCAATACATGTTCAATTTTCCGTGGTTGAGTATCTGAAAGGCCATGTGCATCCCAATTAACCTCACCGGCATATAGAACAGCATTTCGACCCTTACCAATATCGACGAAAGCTGCCTCCATAGATGGCAGTACGTTTTGTACCTTACCTAAGTAGACGTTTCCAACATAAGAGATATTGCTATTTCTATTTACATAATGCTCAACCATTACCTCATCTTCAATTATTGCAATCTGAGTTCGATCAGCAATTTGGCGAACTAGCATTGTTCGATCCACTGCTTCACGGCGTGCTAAGAACTCTGACTCAGTAATTACGGTTCCACGTTTGCGAGTGAAATCACGTCGCTCACGTCGCTCACCACGATCATTTCGATCAAATTTGTTACGATCGCGGCGATTAAAATTACGACTCTCACTCCTTGGCTCTCTAACTCGAGCCTCTCTTACTTTAACTACTGTAAGTACGCCATCTTCCTCAATAGTTTCTCCTGGTGTTACACCTTCACCGCGGGCTCTGCGACGACGGCGGCGCTTATGTGTTACACCTTCACCAGAATCACTCTCATCAACTGCAGGTGTTGAGCTATCTTCATCGCCCTCTGAAATCTCTTTACCATTGCGACGTCTTCCTCTTCCGCCCCGACGGCGACGGCGACGAAACTCCTCACTCTCACCCTCACCACTTTTTGTCTCAGCAGCTACTTCGCTGGCCGCACTCTTTGCCGGTTTAGTAGTTCTTGCAGACTTAGTTTCAGGGGCTGCTTGAAATAATGGAACAGGAATTGATCCTGCTTTTTTACTTGGTTTTTTTTCATCTGCGGCTACCGCTTTTTTGGCAGCGCGCTTACGTGGTGCTTTAGGCTCATCAGCCATATAAATCAAATCCTTTTCAAAATTTAACTACTGCAGTTTTGCAGTATTTCTTTCAATACTTTTTTAATTAATTCCAATTAATTATGCTAAAAATATCGACGCAGTCGCGGCGGAGGCTCTTTATCCTCGCGCTGATTGCGTGGGATAAGTATCGCAGATACCTCTTGATCCGCCAACTGAGCGCAATTTAAGCGTGTTAGCGGCTACGAGAGTGCACGTTTTGTAACAGACCTACCCCGATTAAATTGGCAAACATTGATGATCCACCATATGAAAGAAATGGCAGTGGCACACCAGTCATCGGCATAAGCCCCATTGCCATTCCGATATTTTCAAATGATTGAAAAATAAACCAGGCTATTACGCCAATACTTACTAGCTTGCCAAAGAGATCACTGCTTCGCCGACAGATTGTGAATGCCCTAATGAAAAACAGTAGGTATAGAAACAAGATAACTGAGCAGCCAAGAAAACCAAGCTCCTCACCGGCAACGGTGAAAATAAAGTCAGTTTGTTGCTCCGGTACAAATCGACCATTTGTTTGTGGTCCATTGAATAAACCCTTACCAAAAAAACCACCAGAGCCAATAGTGATTCTAGATTGGCGCAGTTGATAACCAGTTGCCTGCGGATCCGAGGTTGGATCAACAAAGGATTGCAAGCGCGCTACCTGGTAATCAGATACCGCTCCGGTTTTAACTGCAGTAAAACCACCAATGCCAGCAAGTAGTAACAAACCGATAACCCAAACTGGCTTGGCACCTGACACACCAATCATGGCAACTATTGCTGCGGAGATTATTAAAACTGTTCCTAAATCGGGCTGAGCAACAATTAATAAAACTGGCACAGCTGAAATCAACAGCGCCTTTAAAACATCTAGATCTGTTGGATCCTCATGGGTTTGATCACGATCTGAGAGGATCATCGCTATTCCGATAATTATGGCAATCTTTGCTAGTTCAGCAGGTTGTAGTTGAAAACCTCCAGGAAGAGATATCCACGCTTTTGAGCTATTAACCTCTGTGCCAAGCCCTGGAATTAACACAATAATCAATCCAATAACTGCAACCGCCCAGACAATTGGTGTGTAAGCGCGTAATAATCGGTAGTCAACTAAGGTGGTGCCGTAAGCCAGTAAGGCACCTATTAAGATATTTAATACATGTCGCTTTAGGTAATACTCTGGATCTAGATTATTTGATTTAAACCACTCTCTAGTTGCGGCATAAACTAACAAAGTACCAATTACTAATAATCCACCAACTGCAAAATTGAGGGTCTTATCAAAGCGGGCAAAGGCTGAGTTATTACTGCTTCGATACTTAAATGTGCTACTCACTTAAGCTTTACCCCGCTGACTTTAATTCCGGTTAAATCAACCTTATTAGCTACCTTTTTCAAATCTACCTTAGCAATACTACTTGGAACACCAGTTGGAAATATTGCTTTATCTGGATTCACTCTATTGCCGCTAACGCCAAACAGGGTTGCATAAATATCTCTTACACCAACACCAGATGCTGAAGCACCAAATCCACCTTGGCTAACCATCATTACTACCGCATATTTTGGATCCTCAGTTGGTCCATATGATGCAAACCAAGATGTGTCATCTTTAGCGCTGCCATTTGGATTCTTACCAAATACCTGTGCTGTTCCAGTCTTGCCACTTATTGCAACTGGAAAACCAGAAAAAACAGATGCTGCAGTTCCACGAGTTACCACCATATGAAGTGCGCGGTGTAAGAAATCCCATGTACTTTGCTCAACCTTTACCGTATCGGCTATGACCGGCTTAAACTCTTTAATTACCTTTCCATCAACATCAACAATTGCTCTGGCAACCTGAGGTTTATAGTAGGTGCCATTATTGGCAATTGCAGAGTAAATCTGGGCAAGTCTAAGTGGGGTAACTAAAGTATCTCCTTGACCAATTGAAAAGTTGACCGCATCACCAGCTCTTACCTTATTTCCATCAATACAGTTTTCTCTAGCTATCTCAATTAAATACGGTGTTAGATCCTGCTTCTTAGCTCGCTCCTTATAATTACAGTAAAAATCCTTATTTTTTTCATACCAGCTTTGTTTCCATTGTCGATTTGGTAGCCGCCCACTTAATTCACTTGGTAGATCAATTCCGGTTGCGCTACCAACACCAAATGCTTTTGCAGCATTAAAAAAGTAATCATGTGGATTTGATTTAGGCTTAAGCCCACCATCTTTAACCCATTCATCATATGCAATCTGATACCAAAGTGAGTCACATGAGATTGCTAGACCAACATCTAGCTTTAACCTGCCAGCTGCAACACTGTCAAAGTTTTTAAATGTTCTATTTCCAATTGCAACCTCAGCAGGGCAGTTATATGAGGCATCAAGTGAGTAGCCGGCAGCTGCTGCTGCCACGACCGAAACTGATTTAAATGTAGAAGCTGGTGCAAATAAACCTTGTAGTGGTCTAGATAATGCTGGCACGCCTTTCTTCTCACTAAATAAATCTTCCGCCTGTTTAACAGTCAAACCTCTTTGCCAGATTGCGGGATCATATGTTGGATAGGAGGCCATAGCCAGTACGCGACCAGTACTAATTTCAAGAACAACTGCAGCACCAGAGTCACCTTTATAGCCAGAGGCACGAGCACGTTTTACCGCACCCTCAAGTGCTTTTTCAACACCAGCTTGTAATTTAGAATCAATATTTGTAATTAGATTATTACCAGCGATAGCTTTTATATTTCTAGATTGTTTAGTAACTACCTCTTTGCGATTCACCAACACTGTTCTAACACCTGGTATTCCACGTAAGTATTGGTTGTACTGCGTCTCAAGCCCAGTCTTACCAACAACCTCATTTCGGTAGTAATTCATGTTTTGGTTTTTAAGATCCTCATCAGTTACCGAACCAACATAACCAAGGACGTGAGCCACATTCTCACCAGCAAGTGAGGGGTAACTTCTAATGGGAACAGATTGAACATCAATACCTGGATAGAGATCAGAATTTTCCATAATTTTAAGAGCTAGATCTTGTGATGCCCCGCCAACTAATGGAATTGGTTGATATCTAGTTCCATTCCAACACCCTGCTCGATTATCTTTTGGTAGCTCACCACATAATCTCGTCCGTTGATAAACATCTGAATACTCAAGATTAAATAATGATGCAACCCGAGCAAGAACAGAGACACCCTTATCACTTTGCTTATCCAACGTGCTTCGGTCAATTGATACTACAAGTCCTGGTAAATCAACCACCATTGGTGTGCCGTTTATATCGGTTATTGCACCGCGAATTGCCGGTGTAACCACATCTCTGCTTTGAATGCTAATTGCCGCATCTTGATATTTACCGCTATCTAATACCTGTAGGTAAAGCAACCTACCAAATAGAGCAAATAACAATGAAAAAACTAAGGTCTGAAAAATAATTAGATTAATTCTTGCCCTAAGACTCATACTCGTTCTCGATTAGTAAGCAGCAACTTCCTTATCTTCAAAGTGATCGGAATAAAAATAGGTACAATTAAAAATGTCCAAAATGAATTAGCAAAAATCAGGGTTAGATTGCGCACTACTCCGCCATTATTTTGACCAAGTAAAACTCCAATGACTAAAAAGGTAATCATTGAGACCGCAGCACCAAAACTTATTAGGCAGATAAAAGCAAGAGGTCGATCATTAAAATCTCCAATAGTTTCTCGATTTACCGAGAAAAGATAGCCAATAAATGTCATGGCTAACGCCCATTGACCAAAGGGTGATTGAGCGGCGGGTGAAAGATCTAATATTAAGCCGCCAATAAACCCAAATACCAGAGATCCAGTTCTATCCTCTAGCGATAAAACAATGATAAGTACTGCGATATAAAGTGTGAATCCACCTAATGGAAAGTTAATTCTCGCTATTACTGATTCTTGAATAAGAAATGTTAAAAGCAAAAAAAGTGAGGTATTGATAACACGAATCTGACTCATAGCTACCTACTTGGAGTAGGTGTAGGTGAAGGTGTTATGTAAACAGTTGCTGTTGGTCTTGGTTTTGGCACAAGTGAATCTCGAGGATCCCCAGTTGGTGGAGTAATTACCACTGCAACAATACTTAACTTCTCTAAATTAGTCATTGAAGCAACATCTGCATTTTTAGTAATAGATGAAGCATTGCTTTGCACAGTTGTAACGGTTCCAACTGGAACACCTGGTACAAATGGCCGCCCATCTTGACTACCTCGTGCAACTAAAGTATCGCCAACCTTTATCTCACCGGTTGCATCAAGTAATTGCAATAAATATGTTGAGCCGCCTTGCCCTGAAACCACACCGATGCTCTGTGAACCTGCGATTCGAACTCCTATTTTAAAGGTGGGATCACTCATTAACAACACGATTGAACTATTACTACCGACAGATTTAATAACGCCAACTAGTCCACTTTCAGAGATAACGGTCATATTTCTACTAATACCATCGCTACTGCCAACATCAATAGTTAAAGTTTCTTTAAAGCTTTCTGTTGAGCCACGATTAATTACTCGCGCAGAGACAACTTTATAGCCACCGCGACCAGCTAAATCTAAAACATTTTTTAATTGATTAAGTTGGCCGACTGTATCCTCATCAATTATTTGCTTTGCTTTCAACTCATCTACTTGTTTACTCAGTTCGGCAATCTTCTTTTTTGATTGCCCAAAATTTCTAACATCACTCGCTAAACTTCCGACCGGTGAGAGCAGCCTTGAAAATAAATTTTCAACTGGTGAAATAACTGTTGAAACTCCACTTCTAATGCTGCCTGCTAAATTAATGCCCCGAAGATCAAGAGTGATTAAAAAGAGTGAGGAGACAAGTAAAAGGACTAGTAATAGCCGCGACCTATTACCGCCGCCCCTAGCCACAAATAAACTCCCTTACAAATTAACGACGAGGTTCAGAGATTAAAACCTTCTCTAAGGCTTCAAACTCTTCAATACATTTTCCGGATCCTTCAGCAACTGCTTGCAAAGGTCGCTCCGAAATATGAATTGGCATTCCAGTCTCATGGCGCAATCTCTCATCTAGGCCGCGCAGTAATGCTCCGCCGCCAGTTAATACAATTCCACGGTCCATAAGATCACTTGCTAGCTCAGGTGGAGTCTTATCCAAAGTATTTTTAACCGCATTAACAATTGCAGTCACCGGCTCCTCTAGCGCTTTTCTAATATCTGCTGAGGTAACCAGAATTGTCTTTGGTAACCCTGTTGCTAGATCTCGACCACGAATCTCAGCATCGGGCTCACCTGGAAGTGGGAATGCTGAACCAATTGCCATCTTAATCTCTTCAGCTGTTCGCTCACCAAGAAGTAATGAGTACTCACGCTTGACCCAATTAATAATTGATTGATCTAACTCATCTCCACCAACACGAATTGAAAGTGCTGCCACAATTCCACCAAGTGAAATTACAGCAACCTCAGTTGTTCCGCCACCAATATCAACCACCATATTTCCAGTAGGTTCATGAATTGGCAGATCTGCTCCAATTGCAGCTGCCATAGGCTCCTCAATTATGTAAACCTTGCGAGCGCCAGCCGCATAACCAGCATCTTTAACCGCGCGCTGCTCAACACCAGTAATTCCAGATGGTACGCAGACAACAATTCTTGGCTTTGCTAAGTAGCGACGTTTGTGAACCTTTTGAATAAAGTATTTAAGCATTCGCTCTGTGGTATCAAAATCTGCAATCACTCCATCTTTAAGCGGCCTAATTGCCACAATATTTCCAGGAGTTCTTCCAATCATTCGCTTTGCCTCAAGTCCAACGGCGAGAATTGCGCCAGTATCTTGGTTTACTGCAACTACAGAGGGTTCATTTAGCACAATGCCACGACCACGCACATAAACTAAAGTGTTAGCTGTTCCTAGATCTACCGCCATATCGCGGCCAATCCAAGACATCCGATTTGATCCTTTAGCCATTTGTGCTTCTCCCTCTAACTTGAACTTGGTTAATTTCCGAAAAAAATCTTTATCTCACGAGCTGCAGACTCTGGTGAATCTGATCCGTGCACAATATTTTGTACAACCTTTGTTCCCATATCTCTTGCTAAATCTCCTCGAATAGTTCCAGCTTCGGCAACTGTTGGATCGGTTGCTCCTGCCATTTTTCTAAACCCTTCGATAACTCGCTCACCCTGTGCCACCATCGCCACAATTGGACCTGAAGCCATAAACTCCATCAGCGGTTCATAAAAAGGTTTTCCTTCATGCTCGGCATAATGCTTTGCAAGAAGTGATCGGTCAGCGGTTAACATTTTTAAATTGGTAACTTTGTAACCTTTACGTTCAATGCGGGCAATAACTTCGCCAACTAAACCGCGCTTTACGCCATCTGGTTTAACCAAAATTAAAGTTTGCTCTGAACTCACTTTCTTATTCTACGCACCTTTGGCTCAGGCTGAAAATTATGGCTGATTTGACCCCTTCTTATCCCGCTGCTCGATAAGTCTCGCCTTTATTGCCTCACCTTTTCGACCAAGCACAATCGCTGCAATCCAAAGTCCAGCAAAAAGTGCTCCCATGTAATACATCTGTGAGACTACATATCCATATCCAATTAAAGATATTTGCAGAATACTTCCCAGCAAATATCCGCCCTTTCGCTTTAGAACACCAGCATTAAGAATTAATGCAATCGCAAGAGCTGCACCGGTAGCTATTTGAATTGCACTTGCCTCATCTTTAGCAATTAAAAGTGCAAATCCCATCAAAATTGACTCCATACTTAAAACTGCCGCTGCTAAAACTCTCATTTGCGCTCACTTGCCAATCTCTCTAAATATGTTTTAGCAGATCCAGCAGTTACCACCGAGCCGGTAACTAGCACGGCGCTGATGCCATCACTTACCTGATTTGAAAGGGTTGCTTTTTCAATACCATAGGTGATTGCTGCATCTAGATCAGAGATGATTTCGATTTGCTCTGGTTTAAAGTAATCACCTGCAATCTTTGCTAATTGATCAGCGCTCATTGATCGAACTGATTTATTAGAGGTAGCAATCAAATAATCAACGCTACTTGCTAACTCCTTTAATATTCCAGCAACATCCTTATCAGCTAAAACAGCTACCACTGCAATTACCATCTCAAAATCAAACTCAGTATTGATGGTTTTTGAAATTGCTATCGCTCCATGTGGATTATGGGCAGCATCAATTATCACAGTTGGATCTTTATAAACAATCTCACACCTACCAGGTGATTTCACTTTACTAAATGCCTGCCGCACTAACTCATCATCTAATTTAACACCAGCAAAAGCTTCAACAGTTGCTAATGCAACCGACGCATTATTGCCTTGATGATCACCGTAAAGGGGTAGGTAAATATCATCAACATCACCGTAAATACCGTGAAGTGAAATCATCTGGCCACCAACTGCTAATGATCGTTTTTTCACCGAAAACTCAACGCCTTCTCGAAATGGAATGGCAGCAACTTTTGCCACCTGCGCCATTAACACCTTTGCAACCTCACTTGTTTGCGCAGCTAGAACAACATTAGATTCTGGTTTAAATATGCCAGCTTTAGTTTGTGCAATCTCAGTTAAAGTATTTCCCAAGTACTCCATATGATCAAAACCAATTGGTGTCATAGTTGAGACCAGTGAAGACAAGATATTTGTAGCATCCCACTGTCCGCCCATACCTGCCTCAATTACTGCAACATCAACTGGATACTCAGCAAATGCCACAAAGGCCATTGCAGTTAGCGCTTCAAAGTAGGAGATTGGGTGCAGCTGCCGGGAATCTATTAGATCTAAATAGAGGGCAATATCATCATAAGTTGTGATCATTTGCTCAGCTGAGATAGGTGAACCTTTAATACTTATTCGCTCGGTAAAAGATTGCAAATGTGGTGATGTATAACGCCCAACTCGATAGCCGAGCTCAGTAAGTAATTGATCAACCATTCGCGCCGTTGTGGTCTTGCCATTTGTGCCAGCGATATGAATTGTTGGGTAGGAAAGTTGTGGTGAGCCAAGGGCGTCGGTTAATGCAATTATTCGATCAAGTGATGGCTCAATTTTACTCTCTGGCCAGCGTTTATTTAATTCAATCTCAATAGCATCTAATCTGGCTTGGGCTTTCTGATTGCTCATTTACTTTGGCAGTTTTTCAAGAAGAGCAGTAAGTCGTGCTATGTCCTCAGTGGTTTGCGCAAGTCTTTGCCGAATCTCAGTGACAACCTCCATCGGAGCTTTTGCCATAAATCCTTCATTATCTAATTTAATTTTTGCAGTATCACGATCCTTTTGCGCTGTCTGCAAATCTTTACTTAGTCGGGCTCGCTCAGCAACTAAATCAATCGCACCAGTTAGATCAAACTCAATTACTACCGGCCCAACCTGAGTCTTGGCGGTGAAGTTTCCAGATGATGATTCACACTTAACAATGTGGCGAAGTGAGCCTTCATAATCGCTTAGTCCAACCTTATCTAAGCCAGAAAACTTTGCGGCAACCTTAGCGGTGGTTTTAATTCCCTGATCATTTCTAAACCGGCGGATCTCAGTAACTATCTCCTGCATCTTTCCTACTAACTCAACTGCAGATTGATCTTGCGCAGATAAATCAGATTTTGGCCACTGAGTAATCATTAATGATTCACCACCAGTTAATGTGCACCAGAGCTCCTCTGTTATAAATGGCATTACCGGATGCATTAGGCGAAGTAGTTGATCCAATACTTCACCTAGCACTCGTTTACTATTTGCGGCATTACTACCAGCAAATGTTGCTTTCGAAAGCTCTAAATACCAATCACATAGATCATCCCAAGCAAAGTGGTAAATTAATTCGCACGCTTTAGCAAACTCAAACTTTTCAAATAATTCGTCAGCAGCAGCGATAGTTTGATCAGCTCTGGTTAAAATCCAATTATCTATCGCATTTAACTCTGATCGACTTGGTAACTCACCCTTAGTATTTGCGCCATTAATCATCGCAAATCTAGTTGCATTCCATAACTTGGTAGCAAAATTTCTAGACCCAGCAATCCAATCCTCAGCTAACGCTTGATCAGTGCCAGGATTTGCCCCTCTTGCTAATGTAAAGCGCAACGCATCAGAGCCATACTTATCCATAAACTCAATTGGATCAACGGTATTTCCACGGCTCTTACTCATCTTCTTACCAAATTGATCTCTGACTAATCCATGCAGCGCAATTACATCAAATGGTTGTTTACCATCCATAGCAAATAAGCCCATCATCATCATTCTGGCAACCCAGAAAAATAAAATGTCATAGCCGGTAACTAATACTGAGGTTGGATAAAACTTTTTTAAATCATCACTTTCATCTGGCCAACCTAAGGTTGAAAACGGCCATAGCGCAGATGAAAACCAGGTGTCTAAGACATCCGGATCTTGAGTGTAACCAACTGGTGGTTTTTCATCCGGTCCGCAAACAACTACTTCATCATTTGGTCCATAGAAAACTGGAATGCGATGGCCCCACCAAAGTTGGCGCGAGATACACCAATCATGCATGTTATCTACCCACTCAAAATATCTTGGCGACATCTCCTCTGGTTCTATCTTTACTCGTCCATCACGAACAGCATCCGCTGCAGCTTTTGCAAGAGGTGCAACCTTTACAAACCATTGCTTTGAAAGGCGTGGCTCAACTGTGGTGTCACATCTTTGGCAATGTCCAACTGCATGAACATAGGGCCGCTTCTCACCAACAACTCTGCCTAATTTTCTAAGCTCATCCACAACTGCTTTTCTGGCATCAAATCTATCCATGCCATCAAACTTTGTGCCGGTGCCATCCATCACGCCATGTTCATTCATAATTATTACTAATTCAACTCCGTGGCGCATGCCCATCTCAAAATCATTTGGATCATGGGCAGCGGTTACTTTAACCGCACCGGTTCCAAAATCAGGATCTACTAACTCATCGGCAATAATTGGAATCATTCGATCAACAAGTGGAAGTAATACTTTTTTGCCAACTAGGTGTTTATAACGCTCATCATTTGGATTAACAGCAACTGCGCCATCACCTAGCATGGTCTCAGCTCTAGTAGTTGCGATAGTTATGTTCACATCATCGTCACCATACTTAATAGAGACAAACTCACCAGAATCATCCTTGTGCTCAACCTCAATATCAGAAAGCGCCGTTAAACATCTTGGGCACCAGTTAATAATCCGCTCGGCCCGATAAATTAAATCCTGGTCATATAATCGCTTAAATATTGTTAATACTGCTTTACTTAATTTAGCATCCATTGTGAATGCTTCACGATCCCAATCAACTGAATCACCTAAGCGCTTCATCTGATCTAAGATTGCACCCCCGGATTCTGCCTTCCACTGCCAAACTTTTTCAATAAAAGCATCTCGTCCTAAATCATGACGAGATTTACCTTCGGCAGCTAATTGTTTTTCAACTACATTTTGAGTTGCAATACCAGCATGATCCATTCCTGGGAGCCAAAGTGCTTCAAAGCCTTTCATTCGCTTCATGCGGGTTAGTAAATCTTGAATTGTGTGATCAAGTGCGTGACCAATATGGAGTGAACCAGTCACATTTGGTGGTGGGATAACTATGGTAAATGGCGGTTTCTTAGATTTGCTATCAGCTTTAAAGTAACCGGCATCTTGCCACTTCTTATATAACGATGTCTCAATTTCGGCAGGAGAAAATGTGGCTGCTAACTCTTTCTTATTATCGCCACTCATAAGGGTTGATCTTAGGCGCTTTTTTCCTCAGAACTCTTTTCACCCTTTACCGCACGCTTTGGTCCCCCGGCGGTGCGTGGCACATAAGTTGGTACTTCCTCTTTTCTAACAACAGCAGGTGTAATAACAACCTTTTCAATATCTTTGCGGCTCGGTACTTCATACATCACAGATAACAGCGTCTCCTCCATGATTGCGCGTAACCCTCTAGCACCAGTACCGCGCTTGATCGCAAGATCTGCCACTACCTCAAGAGCTTCATTACTAAACTCAAGTTCAACCTCATCTAAATCAAATAATTTTTGATACTGCTTAACTAACGCATTTTTTGGCTCAGTTAGGATCTGCATCAATGCCTTTTGATCCAAACTCTCAACGCTTGTCATAATTGGTAAGCGGCCGATGAACTCAGGAATCATGCCAAACTTAAGAAGATCCTCTGGCATAGCATCGCCAAATATATCGGTCTTAACTATGTCATCACTTGTTTGTAACTTGGCATTAAAGCCAACGCCAGCCTTTCCTTTACGGCTTTCAATTATTTTCTCTAATCCGGCAAAGGCACCGCCCACAATAAATAAAATATTTGTAGTATCAATTTGTAAGAACTCTTGGTGTGGATGTTTGCGACCACCTTGTGGCGGAACAGATGCGGTAGTTCCCTCTAATATTTTAAGAAGTGCTTGCTGCACGCCCTCACCAGATACATCTCTAGTAATAGATGGGTTCTCAGCCTTTCTTGCCACCTTATCAATCTCATCAATATAGATAATGCCAGTCTCAGCCTTTTTAACATCAAAATCAGCAGCTTGAATAAGTTTTAACAAAATATTTTCAACATCCTCGCCAACATAACCAGCCTCCGTTAACGCTGTGGCATCTGCAATTGCAAATGGCACATTAAGCATTCTGGCTAGTGTTTGGGCGAGTAAAGTCTTACCGCAACCAGTAGGTCCTAAAATTAAAATATTACTTTTTGATAATTCCACCGCATCATCACGTTTGCTATCACCTGATTGCACCCGCTTGTAATGGTTATAAACAGCAACTGATAAGGATTTCTTAGCTTGATCTTGACCAATTACATACTGATCTAGGAATTCAAATATCTCTTGAGGTTTTGGTAGTTCAGCAAGTCCAAGTGAGCTTGTTTCATTTAGCTCATCAATAATGATCTCATTACAAAGATCAATACACTCATCACAAATATATACGCCAGGGCCAGCAATTAGCTTTTTAACCTGCTTTTGAGTTTTACCGCAGAAGGAACACTTAAGTAGGTCACCACTTTCACCAATACGTGTGCTCACCTTTTACCGCTCCTGTTCATTAGGGAAGTGAGATAAGGGTAGAGCGGTGTGCGCATCTGGTGAGTGCAAATAAGGCTTAAATCTGTTCGCTTATAGGCGAAATTATTAACTCTTCGCCTTTGCTTTGCGTGAAGCAAGAACTTGATCGATTAAACCATACTCCACCGCTTCAGCAGAGGTTAATATCTTGTCGCGCTCAATATCTTTAGCAATATCTAATTGGCTCTTCTTTGAGTGACGAGCAAGCATCTCCTCTAACAATGTTCGCATTCGCAAAATTTCTTTTGCTTGAATCTCAATATCAGATCCTTGTCCGCCACCTTCAGAGTATGGCTGGTGAATTAAAATTCGAGCATGCTCTAAGGCGTAACGTTTTCCAGCAGCCCCGCCAGCTAGAAGTACGGCAGCAGCAGAGGCAGCTTGGCCTAAACAAATTGTCATTACATCTGGGCGAACAAATTGCATAGTGTCATAAATTGCAGTTAGGGCTGTGAAAGAGCCGCCTGGAGAGTTGATATACATCATGATGTCACGATCTGGATCCATGGACTCTAAGGTAAGTAATTGAGCCATCACATCATTTGCCACGGTGTCATCAATAGCTTGACCTAAAAAGATAATCCGCTCTTCAAACAACTTTGTGTATGGATCTAATCGCTTGTAACCATAACTGGTTCGCTCTTCAATTGTCGGCAGAATGTAACGAGAGGTAATCTCATTTATCTTATTCATATCTGGCTTCATCGTGAGGTTCCTCCACTTCCAGATACTTGACCAGCTGATTTAACAACGTGATCAACAAAACCATACTCTTTTGCTTCAGCAGCAGTAAACCAACGATCACGATCTGAGTCTTCAGTAATTGTCTCCGCCTTTTGGCCAGTGTGAAACGCAATCAACTCAGCCATATTTTTCTTAGTAAAGCTCATTTGCTCTGCTTGAATTTTAATATCTGAGGCAGTTCCACCAATGCCACCAGATGGTTGGTGCATCATGATTCGAGCATGAGGAAGTGCGTATCTTTTTCCAGCTGTTCCTGAACAAAGTAAGAATTGACCCATCGATGCTGCAAGTCCCATTGCCACAGTTGCCACATCATTTTTGATGTATTGCATCGTGTCATAAATTGCCATACCAGCAGAGATTGATCCACCTGGTGAATTTATATAAAGGTAAATATCTTTTTCTGGGTCTTCAGCTGCAAGTAATAACATCTGTGCACAAATTGCATTTGCCATTGAATCTTCAACGACTGAACCTAAGAAGATAATCCGCTCTTTTAGTAGGCGTTGGTAAACCTGATCATCAAGCCCGCCAGCACCAGCTGTTGCAGCCCGTGGTGTATTACTTAGCTCCACTGATATCTCCTCATTTGGTTATTAAAAAATACTGTCATGACCTTAACAATCTTTTGCTTAAAATGCTTCCCGGTTTAAGCCTGAGAGTTGTTCGCCTTAAGCGATTATTTACTCTCTTTTTCAACTTGTGGCTGTGGACGAAGCGCCTCTAAATCAACCTTCTTGCCTGATTGATCAACAACCTTTACTCGACCCAAGACAGCTGCCAGCGCCTTAGCCCGTGCAACCTCTGCCACCATAGTGCTGACCTGACCAGCATCTGATACCTCTTTAATAAATTGATCAGGACTCATGCCGTAACGAGCAGCAGCTCTAACTAAGTACTCAGTTAACTCAGTTTCATTGACCGCAATCGACTCTGCCTTAACAATTGAATCTAATAAAAACTCTCGAGTGATTGTCTTTCTTACCTCTTCATTAACCTCAGCGCGATGTTTGTCATCTTCTAATCTGCCCTCTTTTTCTAAATGATCATTTACCTCAGCTTCGATAATTTCAGCAGGCAGCGGGATTTCAACTGTTGCAATTAATTTTTCTACCAATAAATCTCTGGCTTGCGCGCCCTGCTCCAACTCTTTTAAGCGAGTAAGTCTGGTAGTTAGATCTGCTTTTAACTCAGCTAATGTTTCAAACTCAGATGCTAACTTGGCAAAGGCATCATCTACTGGTGGCAGCTCACGCTCTTTAACCGCCTTAACACTTACCTTTACTGTGCCCTTCTCACCCTCTTTCATTCCAACTAAAGCTGTCTCAAAACTTTTTTCACCCCCGGTATTTAATCCAATAAGTGCCTCATCTAAGCCATCGATCATTGATGCTGAGCCCACCTCATAAGAGAGATCATTTGCCGTTCCACCATCTAACTCTGCGCCATCTTTAGTTGCTACTAAATCAATTGTTACAAAATCACCTTTTGCTACAGTTTTTTCAACTGTAGTTAATGTGCCAAAGCGGGTGCGCAGGGATTGAATCTGCTCATCAACATCAGCCTCATTAACCTTTACATCATCAACCTTAATTTCAATCTGTGAGAAGTTTGGCAGTTCAATCTCTGGCCGAACATCGACCTCAACGGTGAAGGCTAATTTGTCCTTGTCTTTTAATTCAGTGATATCAACATTTGGCCGGCCAATTACTAATACATCATTTTCTTTAGCCGCCTGAGAATAGAAGGTTGGAAGAGCGGCATTAATCGCCTCATCTAATACTGCGCCCCGGCCCACTCGCTGATCAATCATCGCTGACGGAACTTTGCCTTTGCGAAAGCCTGGAATATTAATCTTTTCACTTAAAGTTTTATAAGCGCCATCAATATGTGGTGTGAGCTCATCAAAGGAAACCTCAATTGAAAGCTTTACCCGAGTTGGTGAGAGTTTCTCAACCACGCTTTTCAATTGTTTCTCCCTAATAATTAATAACTAAAAATTTTGGTCGGGGCGGAGGGATTCGAACCCACGGTCTCCTGCTCCCAAAGCAGGCGCGCTAGCCACTACGCTACGCCCCGAGGGATGGAAGTCTAGAGGGTGATTTTCCCTTCTCCTAACCGAAGTAATAAGGTATGACCTGCTACGGCAAACCAAGTTAAACTTGGTAAGTGCAGTAGCAGATCACGCAACAATTTTGCGGGTGTAGCTCAATGGTAGAGTTCTAGCCTTCCAAGCTAGCTGTGCCGGTTCAATCCCGGTCACCCGCTCCAAGTTTTTAAGCGTAAATATTCTCAAAATAAATCAAAAACTTAACTTTTAATCGCTGTCAGTGGCTAAAAGTAGGTTTCGTGCAATTGGCGTGCAATAGCGAGCCAAGATTTATTAAACAAGGGGAATAATTTAATGAGTAAAAACAAAAGCAAAAGGCGCAGCTTTGGCGCAATTAGAAAGTTAGCAAGTGGAAAATATCAAGCAAGCTGGCAAGATAAATACGGCAACAGATTTGCAGCTCCCAACACTTTTACAAGCTATGAGCGAGCAGATTTATTTCTGGCAGAGAAGCAAGTGGAGATTTCTAAAAACTTAGATATTGACCCACGCAGGGGCAAGATAACTCTTAAAGATTGGTGGCTGGAATACAGCTCAAGCAGACACGATTGGGCAGCTACTACAAGACAGGGCAATGAATACAGAGCCAAAGCTTATTTACTGGCTCGCTTCCCCGATATATGCCTTGCAGATATGCCACTTACAG
>JBEGQD010000013.1:0-8149 GCA_041181125.1 Actinomycetota bacterium
TGCGGGTGTAGCTCAATGGTAGAGTTCTAGCCTTCCAAGCTAGCTGTGCCGGTTCAATCCCGGTCACCCGCTCCATTATCAGTTTATTGCACCGACTTCCTCAATAAAAGATTTTCCGTTAAACGTAACGGTTTCTCCTGATCCGTTCACGTCACGAACTAATATTGAAAAACTTGCACTAGTTGTAACAGAAACTGTTCCAGTTAAAACGAATGAAATCCTATTGAAATCATCAACTCCGTCCGAAGAAGGCGAAAATCCATAACTAAAGTCGTAGCTTAAAGAGGCTGAATTATCTGAACATTTCAATACTGGAAATGACCGGAAGCTTCCGACTGTTGTTGAAAGTTTTCCATTGACAATAATCGAAAAGTAATACTTCTTGTTAGCGCCTAAAGTTCCAAAACCTGATGACTCTGAACCGCCGCCAGGTGTAGTCGTTGACATCGTCCATTGGGTTAAGTTCGTGCTTTGAATTGAAGATACAGCTCCAGTATCCCCTTTTGCTCCAGTTGCACCTTGAGTACCAGTAGGTCCGGTTGGTCCGGTTGGACCTGCTGGTCCAGTTGCACCCGCTGGTCCTGTTGGTCCTGTTGGTCCCGCTGGTCCTGCTGGACCTTGTGCACCAGCTGCACCAGCTGCGCCAGATGAAGAGGTGCTCGAGCCATTCTTTCCATCAATTCCAGCTGGGCCTATTGGACCGGCTGGTCCTTTTAATGAGATTGGTAATGGCCAACGATTGTTTTTCTTTGGTCCATAAAAGTTCATGGATTTAACATCAATGTAGAAATCGCCATCGATTCCAATGCTTGTTGCTGGAACACCGCTACCACTTAATATGGTGTTTGTAATTGCAGTTGATCTACCTGCCGCTTCAACACTTCCTTGTGAGATAAGTGTTGCAATAAGTGAAATTATTATTACTTTAAAAAGCTTGGCGTTTAGATTGTTGATTGCCATTTGAACCTTCCATTCCCCTTCACATGGGTAATAACGCTGCACCCGTGTGGTGCATCGATTTAATATTTTGGGGTTATTACTGTGCGTAAATAAGTGTGCTACCCCTCGTAATCACCAGAACTCTCATGATTTTTTAAGGAAAAAGGGACAGCACTCAATCACATTTAGGCCTAGCCTTTTGTCATGAAAACTCTGAGGTAGCACTCAGGTGGTTTAGATGCCTAACCCAGTATTAAATAGTTATCTACTCACATCAGGTACATCAGTACTTGCAGAAATGAGGATCAATGAATAAGAAGTTATTTGCAGCAGTTACTGCAACCGCGGTTGCGCTTTCAATTACTGGTAGCGCAGCTGCCTCAGCCCATCCTGGTAAGGGTGGCGCTGGATTAGAGTCTTTACTTTCTAGCTTAGTAAGCAAGGGAACAATTACTCAATCTCAAGCTGATGCAATTGCAAAAGCAAAGGATGATGCAGTATCTGCTGGCAAAGCGATTATGGATTCTAATCGTGCTGCACTCGATGCTGTAATCACATCAACACTTGGTATTTCCCTCGATACCGTAAAAACTCGGCTAAAAGCTGGTGAAACTCTCTCAGCTATTGCCGGTGACAAAAAAGATGCCCTGATCGCTGGCCTAATTGCTGAGCTTAATAAGCAAATTGATGCCGCACTTGCTGCTGGAAAAATAACAACAGCACAGGCCACTGAACAGAAGACTAAAACTTCTGATCGTGTAACTAAAATGGTCAATAGTGTTAAAGAGTTTGGAAAAAAAGGTGATCGCCACGGCGCACTTAAAAAGCCAAATAATGCAACTACAACCTCATTTAAGGTTGCTTAAACACATCTAAACTTCCTTCCTAGCGGACACAACTCGCCTGACTTATGAAAATAAGCCAGGCGGTTTTGTTTTCTGCCAAACTACCCTCATGAAGATTCACATCGGAAGTGATCACGCTGGTCTTGAATTCAAAGCAAAAATCATCTCCCATCTGAAAAACCGTGGCCACGATGTTACCGATCATGGACCCCACCAATATGACGCATCGGATGATTACCCCCTATTTTGCATACCAACAGCAGCTGCTGCAGCAGCTGATCCAAGTTCATTTGGAATAGTTTTAGGTGGCTCTGGAAATGGCGAACAAATCGCAGCTAATAAAGTTAAAGGTGTTAGAGCAGCACTAGTTTGGTCGGTTGAAACTGCAAAATTAGCACGTGAGCACAATAATGCAAATGTAATTTCAATCGGTGGCCGCATGCATGATGAGCAATTTTGCCTAGAGTTAGTAGATACGTTTCTTGCTACACCATTCTCTGGTGATGAGCGGCATGTGCGAAGAATTAATCAGATTGCAGGTTATGAAAGTAAGGGTAGTCTCTAGTTTTTTTCGTATCTAAAATCTGTTACAACATGCCCCTTCTTTAAACCCTGTCCTTCAAACTTTGATAAGACCCGCCAAGTAGGCCTGGTAACTATGCCGCCAGTAAATGCGGGGTTGGCATCAAATCGAGTCTTTATCCAATCGGCGTATGGTTGCCAATCAGTTGCAATATGAATATAGCCGCCTGCTTTTAATTTCATTGCCACCTGCTGCACAAACTCATCCTGCACAATCCTTCTCTTATGCTGCCGATTTTTTGGCCAAGGATCTGGAAATAGCAAGTGAATACCGTCTATTGAATTATCTGGAATAAAGTTTGCTAGAAGATATGTGGCATCTTCTCTAATTAATTTAATGTTATTTAACTGCTTCTCTATTATTAATAACAACAGTGCGCCAAGACCTGGCTGGTGCATTTCAACTGCAACGTAGCCAGTATCGGGATTTGCCTGCGCGATCGCAGCTGTTGCCTCCCCCATGCCTGAGCCGATCTCTAAAATTACTTTTGCCTTCTTCTCAAATAATTGATTAAGGAGTAATTGTTCTTCAACAACTGCTTCATACTTTTGCCAATATTGCGCCATCGCCAAACTCTGAGCACGGGTCATTCGATTGCCACGAAGTGAGTAACTTCGGTTTGAGGGCCGCTCCATCTTGGCTTAACCTGCAATCTCTGCTTGGATACAGACTTAAATAATATTTTAGTAGCCAATTATTACTTATTAATTAGGAGCTCAATTGCCAGGCTTAAACTCAACTCGAGCAGAGGCGGCTGAGAGAGCTGCCCACCTTGCGATCCAAAGTTATGACCTAACCTTAGATTTAACCTGCGGAGAAGAAATCTTCATCTCAACTACAGTAATAAAGTTCAGTTGCGATAAAGCAGGCTATGAAACCTTTATTGATGCGGTGGGCAAGAGTGTTATTTCAGCAACATTAAATGGTCAAGCAGTCGATACCTCAAATTATGATGGTGAGAGTATCTTCCTAAAAAATCTGGCTATAGAAAATGAGTTGGTAATCAAGATGAATGGCCTCTACTCCCAAACGGGTGAGGGACTACAGCGCTCAGTTGATCCAGTAGATAATGAGATCTATCTATATTCACAAGGTGAGACTGCATTTATTAGAAAGATGTATCCATGCTTTGATCAACCAGATTTAAAAGCAACCTTTACCTTAACGGTAATTGCGCCAAGCCATTGGTCTGTAATATCTAATAATCCAGTTCAGAAAAAGATTGAGCTAGCAGATAACAAATCTCAAACAAGTTTTACTACTACCCCAAGAATTTCAACCTATATCACAGCCCTTATTGCAGGTCCTTATTACTGTGTAACAGATCAGTATGTTGGAAAGAAAACTGTGCCACTTGGTATCTACTGCCGCAAATCACTTGCACAACATTTAGATCCAGCAGATATTTTTTTAATTACTAAACAAGGTTTTGCCTACTTTGAGAAGGTATTCGGTCTTGAGTATCCATTTGAAAAGTATGACCAGATTGCAGTTGTAGATTTTAATTGGGGCGCGATGGAAAATGCTGGCGCAGTCACATTCTTAGAGCGCTTACTTGTATTTAGATCAAAGGTTACCGAGCGGATGTATAACGCGCGGGCAAATACGATTTTGCATGAGATGGCCCATATGTGGTTTGGCAATATGGTGACTATGAAGTGGTGGGATGATCTTTGGCTAAATGAATCATTTGCTGAGTGGTCTTCATATCTAGCAATGGTTGAAGGGACAAGATTTAAAAACTCCTGGACCGGCTTTAACCAAGAGCGGAAAAATTGGGCATACCGGCAGGATCAATTAACAACTACACATCCAATTGTCTCTGACATGGTTGATATCGATACCGTAGCTGGAAATTTTGATGGTATCTCCTATGCCAAAGGTGCATCTGTTCTTCAGCAATTGGTAGCCCATGTAGGAAGAGATAACTTCATCTTGGGATTACAAAAATACTTTGCTAAGCATGCATTTAAAAACACTACGTTAGATGATTTATTATCGGAGCTAACTATTACTAGCGGCCGGGATTTAAGGCCATGGGTTGCAACCTGGCTACAAACAGCTGGCGTGAACACCTTACGCCCTGCCTTAGATACTGAAAATGGAGTTTATAAATCAATCACTGTAATTCAAGAGCCTCCTGCTATGCCGGTTGGTTCAAAGGAGCTTCGCCCGCACCGAATGGCGGTAGGTTTATATGATCTAAAAGGTGAAAAGATTGCGCTTCGAAAATCTGTTGAATTAGATGTTACTGGTGATAAAACTCTTGTTACTGAGTTAGCTGGTGAGAAGGTTGCTGATTTACTTCTGATTAATGATCGAGACCTTTCATACGGAAAGGTTAGATTTGATGATAAATCAATTGCAACCTTAAAGGCACACCTAGGAAAAATTGATGATTCACTTACTCGCGCGCTTTGCTGGTCTGCTGCTTGGGATATGTTGCGAGATGCTGAAATTAGTGCAACTGATTTTATTGATATCGCATTAGCTGGACTTCCCGGAGAGGATGACATTGCTACTGTAACAATTATTGCTAATCAATTGGCTACTGCAGTTGAGCTTTATAGCGCCCCAACTAAGCGAGATTCAGCAAGACTTAGAGTTGGAAATGCTTATGAAAAAATGTTACAAAATGCCAAAGCTGGTAGTGACCACCAACTGCAGTTTGCTAGAAACTTCACCGCATTTGCTTCAAGTGCTGAGCACAATGATTTAATTAAAGAGCTTTTAGAGGGCAAGTTAGCTGGGCTTAAGGTCGATGCAGATCTTAGGTGGAGTCTTGTGACCGCATTAGCAGAGCGTGGTTTAATGGATAAGGCAGCTTTATCTGCTGAGTTACTTAAAGACAATACATTAACTGGCCAACTATCACATGCCACATGCTTAGCGGCGCTACCAACTGCGGCAGCAAAAGAGGAGACCTGGAATTCAATTACAACTGAAGAGATAAGCACATCACTTCGTGAGGCAAAGCTTGCTGGATTTATGCGCCCACTTCATCGCCCATTACTTGCTGCCTATGTGGATCCTTACTTTGACCTACTGCTTGAAACCTGGGGCAAAAAATCATATGAGGTGGCAAGTAAGTTTGTTAGCGGTATGTATCCGATCTATATCACCAATCAAATGACCTTAGATAAAACTATTAATTGGCTTGCAACTACTGGTAAAGATGGTCAAGCGGGTCTTAGAAGATTAGTCTCTGAAAGTAGAGATGCACTTGAGCGAGCGCTAAAGGTGCAGGCAAAAGATAAGTAATTTACTCAATATGAGTTAAATTAATTGCTTTACGTTTACTCTTCTTTCTAGTCTCTTTCGATGTAACATAAGCAAAAAATGAGATTACAACAAATAATAAAATTGGTGCACCAACAAAATAAGTGATAGTTTGCAAAACAGATAAGCCCTCACCTGCCATTGATCCATCTTCAATCATGCTGTTGCTGCTCCCATCGCCTCTACCCCAAATGGCTTAAGGTAAGGAATCCAGATTCGATCTGGCTTTCCAGTACCAAGTATGCGCCACGCAGCCCCGACTGGTTCCCGCGGAGTGTGACGAAGTCGCCAACCTAAATCCTTTAAGGTTCGATCTGCTTTTAAATGATTACATTTATGACAAGCTGAGACCACATTTTCCCAATTATGTCCGCCGCCTCTTGATCTTGGAATCACATGGTCAATTGATGTGGCGGTAACACCGCAATAAACACATCGATTGTTATCACGGGCAAATATTGCTCGCCTAGATAGCGGCACAGCGTGACGATAAGGAATCTTCACAAATTTATTTAATTTAATTACCGCCGGTAATGTGATTGATCCGCGGGCGTAGGTAAGAATTCGAGATGAATCTTCAACGCTTGTTGCGCGCTCATTTAAGACGAGGATTAATGCTCGTCTCTCTGATACGACACCTAGTGGCTCATAGGTGGCGTTCAGTACCAAAGTTTGTGACACTGAAAGCTTTCTCCTTTAGGGGCAGCGCGTGGCTCGTGCTGGTGGGTATATCTTGCCTGAAGTTGAGGGAAAAAACATCATTTTTAGGCAGATTCCCAATTACATTTGGGTTAAAGTTTTCTTCTGCCCATGAAGTTATCTGAGAATATGCAATCAGCCCTTGATTGGTTTACCGGCGCCCCGCTCAATATCACCGTAGTAATTGCGCTGGCAATCATTATCTCTCGCCTTGGCCAAAGATCAATCACAAAGTTTATGAATCGAATCGCCTCAGCCGATCTAATCCCAGGGCCAAAACGCAGTGGTGTTCGACAAAAAGAGCGAGCAAAGACAACTAGTACAGTTTTAAAATCCACCTTAAATGGTGTGATCTGGTTGATTGCAATCTTTATGATTTTAGCTGAGTTTGGTTTAAACCTCGGTCCACTGATTGCTTCGGCAGGTGTCATTGGTGTAGCTCTTGGACTTGGCGCCCAAACATTAGTGCGAGATATTTTATCTGGAATCTTTATGTTAGTTGAGGATCAGTATGGCGTCGGCGACAAGATCGATGTGTTAGATATACAAGGAGTTGTGGAAACAGTTGGATTGCGTATAACTACGGTAAGAGATAGTAAGGGAACTATTTGGTACCTACGAAATGGTGAGATATTAAAGGTTGGTAATAAGTCTCAACCTAAAAATAACAAGCGTTAATCAGCTGCATTAATCATTGCAGCAGCTGCTCCCTCCAAGTACTGCCAAAGTTCAGCCTTTAAATCATCAACAATCTCAAGTCCATTTACCGCATCCTTCATACAAAGTAGCCAGGCATCATGCTCAACTCTTGAAATATGAAATGGTGCGTGCCGCATCCGAAGCCGTGGATGTCCTCTTTCCTGACTATATGTGGTTGGTCCTCCCCAGTACTGCTCTAAAAATAATTGAAGTCTTCTACCTGCGCCATGTAAATCATTTTCTGGATACATCGGGCGCAAAATTGGATTTACCGCAACTAATGCGTAAAAGTGAGAAACTAAATCATTAAAGGTCTTCTCACCCCCCACCTTTTCATAAAAACTTTGGCTCAACTTGCGACCTTATCCTTAACAGTAATTTGCAGTACAAAGTAGCTAGTAATTACACACAATATGCCTGTGATATAAAAAGCAGAGGCGTAGTCGCCAAACTTCACCCGAAGAAGTGCTGCGCCAAAGGCGGCGATTGAGCCACCTACTTGGTGGGCTGCAAACACCCAGCCATAGATAACCGCACCCTTATCCGCTCCTAAAACCTGACGACAGAGTAATACTGTTGGTGGCACCGTTGCTACCCAATCTAACCCATAGAAGATAATGAAAACTAAGGTTGTTGGGTGCAGAGTTGAGAATAAAATTGAAGGAAGTAAAAACAGTGATAGTCCGCGAAGTAGGTAGTAGAAGAATAAAAGTTTTCTTGGATCAATTCGATCAGTTAGATAACCAGAAAAGATTGTGCCGATCACATCAAATAGGCCGATTAAAGCGAGCAAACTAGCTGCCGTTACCTGCACCATCCCATGATCATGGGCTGCTGGAATAAAGTGTGTGCCGATTAAGCCACTAGTTGAAAGTCCGCAAACAAAAAATGAGCCAACTAAATACCAAAAGTTTCTCACCTTGCTGGCATCCTTAAGTGTTTGAATCGCATTTTTCGCAGCATTGCCCTTTGGTAATACCGGTGGCAGCCAATTACCTTCAGCACCATATGGTTTGGCATTAATACTTTGCGGATCCTCCTTTAAAAAGAAAAATATTAATGGCACCATCAAATATGCACCAAGTGCTATTACTAATGAAGATGC
>JBEGQD010000014.1:0-18450 GCA_041181125.1 Actinomycetota bacterium
GTTGTTGTTAAAGAAGATCGACCAGAGATTCGTGGCATGGTTTACGCAGTTCGTCATTTAATTGCTGTCGAGGAGGTTGAATAACAATGGTGCTAAAGGTTCATCATTTACGTCCAGCTCCAGGAGCTAAGAAAGCTAAGACTCGTAAGGGTCGTGGCGAAGCTTCTAAAGGAAAGACTGCTGGACGAGGCGGCAAGGGAACACGTGCTCGTAACGTAGTTCGTGCTGGATTTGAAGGCGGTCAGTTGCCATTAGTAATGCGCTTACCAAAACTTCGTGGATTTAAGAATCCAGAGCGAGTTGAGTATCAGGCGGTTAATATCTCAACTATTAATTCACTTTATCCAAAAGGTGGAGATGTAACAGTTGATGATTTAGTGAAAAAAGGCGCAGCTCGTAAGGGATACCCAGTTAAGGTACTTGGTAATGGTGAGATCTCAGTGAAGGTAACTGTGTTAGCTCATGCATTCTCAAGCTCTGCTTCTGAGAAAATCTCAGCAGCTGGCGGCTCGGCAAAGACTCTTTAATAGTTAAGTAGAAAGGAAAAGATCTTGTTAAATGCATTCGCGATGGCCTTTCGTACGCCAGACCTACGTAAGAAGATCTTCTTTACTCTTTCTATTATGGCTCTGTTTAGATTTGGTTCAGTCGTGCCAACTCCTGGCGTTTCGTATGTAAATGTGCAGGAGTGTTTAAAAACTGCAAACACTGGTGGATTGTTTGGCTTAATTAACCTATTTAGCGGTGGAGCACTACTACACCTAAGTATTTTTGCTCTGGGCATCATGCCTTACATAACTAGCTCAATTATTGTGCAGCTGTTAACAGTTGTTATTCCTAGATTTGAAGCGTTAAAGCAAGAGGGACAATCTGGAACTGCAAAGTTAACTCAATACACTCGCTATCTAACTATTGGTCTTGCTATTTTGCAGTCAACTGGGTTAATTGCGGTCGCACGAATTCAGGGAAGAATCTTTTCAAATTGTTCGCTACCAATTATTCCGGACTCATCACTAGTCCGAATAATTACCATGATTACGGTAATGACAGCTGGAACATCAGTCATTATGTGGCTAGGTGAGTTAATTACCGATCGCGGTGTTGGTAATGGAATGTCAATCTTAATTTTCACCTCAATTGCAGCAGGTTTTCCAGGACAACTTTGGTCAATTAAGTTACAAAAGGGTTGGTTTGCCTTCCTATTTGTGATGGCAGTTGGAATTCTGGTAGTTGCAGCAGTGGTATTTGTTGAACAAGCGCAACGTCGTATTCCTGTGCAGTATGCAAAGCGTCAGGTAGGACGTCAACAATATGGTGGTACCAGTACCTATATTCCAATCAAAGTTAATCAATCTGGTGTTATTCCAGTAATTTTCGCATCTTCACTGCTTTATATTCCGTCTTTAGTTGTTAACTTCAGTGGCAGCCAGTCTGCTTGGGCGACTTGGATTTCAAAGAATCTTGTTAAGGGTGATCACCCAATTTATGTAGCTACATATGCATTATTAATTATTTTCTTCACCTACTTCTATGTTGCAATTACTTTTAATCCTGATGAGGTCGCTGAAAATATGAAAAAGTACGGCGGATTTATCCCGGGAATTAGAGCGGGCCGGCCAACCTCTGAGTACTTACAATATGTGCTTTCTAGAATTACTGCGCCAGGTTCTATATATCTAGCATTTGTAGCAATAATTCCAATTATTGCTTTAATTCTCTTCCAAGCTTCTCAGAATTTTCCATTTGGTGGAACTGCTATTTTGATCGTTGTTGGAGTTGGCTTAGATACTGCCAAGCAGATTGAGTCACAACTACAACAACGTTCCTATGAGGGGTTCTTGCGCTAATGCGATTAATCCTGGTTGGACCACCAGGTGCTGGTAAAGGAACACAAGCAGTTCATTTAGCTAAGTACTTTAAAATCCCGCATATCTCAACAGGAGATATTTTTCGAGCTAATTTAAAAAATGGAACTGAACTTGGCAAACAAGCACAAGCATTTATGGATCGTGGAGAATTAGTACCAGATTCAGTAACCAATGAGATGGTTGAAGATCGATTGGGTAATCCAGACGTAGAAAATGGTTTTCTATTAGATGGCTTTCCTCGAAATACAAATCAAGCACAAGTTCTTGATCAAATACTCCTTAAGAAGAAGATGCCGCTAGATGCGGTCCTTGAGTTAACAATTGATAATTCTGAGATTGTTAAACGGTTATCAGGGCGAAGAACCTGTCGTGGTTGTGGAGCTTCATCTCACATTGAGTTTGAAAAACCAAAGGTGGCAGGAGTTTGTGACAAATGCCAAGGTGAGTTATATCAACGCGAAGATGATAAAGAGGAGGTAGTTGCTCGTAGATTAGAGATTTATAGCCAACAAACTGCCCCAATTATTAGTTTTTATAAATCTGCCGGATTACTTAAAAATATCTCAGCTATTGGCGATGTTGCGGCAATTACTGAAAAAGCAATTTTGGCCCTTAAGTAGATTTATGGCAATTGAGTTAAAAACACTAGACCAATTAAAATCCATGCGGAAAGCTGGATTAGTTGTTGCCGATACTTTAAAGTTAATTAAAGAAAGTGCTCAAATTGGAATGACAACTATTGAGTTAGATGAGATTGCAGTTAAGAATTTGGCAAAACATCAGGCAACCTCATCTTTCCTTGGCTACCATGGCTTTCCAGCAGTTATTTGTGCCTCAGTAAATGAGGAGGTAGTTCATGGAATTCCTAATAAAAGAAAACTTGTTTCTGGAGATATTTTATCAATTGATTTTGGCGCAATAATTGAAGGTTGGCATGGTGATGCAGCGATCTCATTCGGACTTGGCGAGATTGACCCGGCAGATCAAAAGTTAATGGATGTTTGCTGCGAATCGATGTGGCAAGGAATTGCAGCTGGTAAGAAAGGTTCTAAGCTAACCGATATCTCAGCAGCAGTTGAAGGTTATATAAATTCGCAAGGTAAGTATGGAATTTTGCGTGAGTATGGTGGTCATGGAATTGGTAGTGCGATGCACCAAGAGCCACACATTTTAAATTTTGGCCCAGCTGGAAATGGACCAGAGCTAGTTGTTGGAATGGCGTTAGCAATTGAACCAATGATTACTAGGGGCAGTGAACGCACTAAGGTATTAAGTGATGATTGGACGGTAGTTGCACAAGATTCATCAAAGGGTGCCCACTTTGAACATACCTACACAATCGCACCAGATGGAAAGCCATTTGTTCTCACTGCTTTGGATGGCGGCAAGGAGCAGTTAGGCAGATTAGGCCTGCAAATCTCAGACTTGCTCTGATCGGTGATGGATTTCCCCGCATAGATTCAGGCTTTGTTAGCGGATTTTTCTTTTTCAGCCCACACGCATAAACTATCCCTCCTGCCTCGCAAGGGGTAAACCTGATTTAGAACAGATAAGTAGGTATCGCTTGGCCAAGAAAGACGGTGCAATTGAAATCGAAGGCACCGTTGCTGAAGCTCTACCAAACGCAATGTTCCGAGTTGAGTTAACAAATGGACACAAAGTTTTAGCACATATCAGTGGAAAGATGCGACAGAACTACATTCGTATTTTGCCAGAGGATAAAGTGATTGTAGAACTTAGTCCATATGACCTCACTAGAGGTCGAATTATTTATCGTTACAAATAAATAATTTTTTAAACTGTTGTTGATAGAAAGGTAATCGTGAAGGTTAAACCTAGCGTGAAAAAGATTTGCGACAAGTGCAAAGTCATTCGTCGTAATGGTCGCGTTATGGTGATCTGCGAAAACCTACGTCATAAACAACGTCAGGGTTAATTTAAAAAACGCGTGATGTGACGTAATTAAGGTAAAACTTAATTATGACCCTCAGTCCGAAAGGCTGAGGCCAGGTAGGAATACCTGGAGGCATTGCGGAGGACCTTTCGGATAAAAGAAACAGGTAAGTAATATGGCACGTCTTGTTGGTGTCGATCTTCCTCGCGAAAAGCGTGTTGAGATCGCACTCACCTATATTTTCGGTATGGGTCTTACCCGTGCGCAGGCGACACTTGCTGCCACCGGTATCTCACCAGATATCCGAGTTAAAGATTTACAAGAGCCAGAATTGGCAAAGCTTCGTGAATTTATTGAAGCAAATTACAAAATTGAGGGTGATCTTCGTCGTGAGGTCGCTGGCGATATTCGTCGCAAAGTTGAAATCCAAAGTTATCAAGGATCACGTCACCGCAAGGGATTGCCAGTCCGCGGACAACGTACTCACACCAACGCTCGTACTCGCAAGGGTCCACGTGTTGCAATCGCTGGTAAGAAGAAGGAGACCAAGTAATGGCCGCCGAAAAAGCTAAACCAGCAAAGGATGCGGCAAAGGCCGCTCCAAAGAAAATTAAAGCACGTAAGAAGGATAAGAAAAATGTTGCCTTCGGTCATGCTTATATTAAAAGCACATTTAACAACACCATTGTTTCAATTACCGATCCAGCAGGTGGCGTAATTGCTTGGTCATCATCTGGCCAGGTTGGATTTAAAGGTTCACGTAAATCAACTCCATTCGCAGCGCAAATGGCAGCAGAAGCAGCCGCTCGTAAAGCACAGGAGCATGGTTTAAAGAAGGTAGATGTATTTGTTAAGGGACCTGGCTCTGGCCGGGAAACTGCAATTCGTTCATTACAAGCAGCCGGTCTTGAGGTTGGAGCCATCGCAGATGTAACTCCAGCACCACACAACGGTTGTCGTCCACGTAAACCACGTCGAGTATAAGGAAAGGGAGAAAACTATGGCTCGCTATACCGGTGCAGATTGCAAGAGATGCCGTCGCGAAAAAGTAAAGCTCTTCCTTAAGGGCTCTAAGTGCGATGGACCAAAGTGTCCAATTGAGTCACGACCATATCCACCAGGACAACATGGCCGTGCTCGTTCAAAGGATTCTGAGTACTTACTACAGATGCGTGAGAAGCAGAAGTGCGCACGTATTTACGGAGTACTAGAGAAGCAGTTCCGTGGTTACTACGAAGAGGCAAACCGTCTACAAGGTAAGACTGGTGAAAATCTTTTAGTACTACTTGAAACTCGTCTAGACAATGTTGTCTTCCGCGCTGGCTTTGCTAAGAGCCGAGACATGGCACGCCAATTAGTGCGTCATGGTCACTTCTTAGTTAACGGCAAGAGCGTAAACATTCCATCATTTAGAACTACACCTATGGATGTAATTGATGTTGTACCAGCATCGCTGGATACCACACCATTTATTGTCGCAAGTGCAGAGCTTGGTGAGAAATCTGTTCCAGCATGGATGGAGGTTGTGGGTTCTAAAATGAGAATTTTGATCCACGCCGTTCCAACCCGCCCAATTATTGATACTCAGGTGCAAGAGCAACTAATCGTTGAGCTTTACTCCAAGTAATCAAGTACTTCAGCAGTAAATATTTAAAGCAGTAAAACTAAATATCGAGAATACCAACCGGAAGATCAAATAGAGGGTCTTCCAGAACTAACGGAGGAAAACAGTGCTAATTGCACAACGCCCCATCCTCACTGAGGAAGTAGTAAGCGAGTACCGTTCCCGGTTCATTATTGAGCCACTAGAACCAGGCTTCGGTTACACCCTTGGTAATTCAATTCGTCGCACATTGTTATCTTCAATTCCAGGTGCTGCTGTTACCGGGATTAGAGTAAATAATGCACTGCACGAGTTCACATCTTTAGAAGGTGTTAAAGAGGATCTAACAGAGATCGTTCTAAACATCAAAAACCTAGTTTTATCTTCAGATAATGATGAACCATCACTTCTTTATATTCGTAAAAATGGTGAGGGAATTGTTACTGGTGCAGATGTGGCAGCTCCAGCGGGAGTTCAAGTACACAACCCAGAGCTTCATATTGCGACTTTGAACTCAAAGGCAAAGTTTGAGATCGAGTTAACTGTTGAACGAGGCCGTGGTTACATCACTGCGGTGCAAAACAAACAGGCAGGTGGAGAGATTGGCCGAATTCCGGTTGACTCTATTTATTCACCAGTACTTCGTGTTACCTATAAAGTTGAGGCAACTCGTGTGGAGCAACGTACCGACTTCGATCGTTTAGTTATTGATGTTGAGACCAAGAGATCAATGAAGCCATCTGATGCCATGGCATCTGCTGGTAAGACATTAGTTGAGCTATTTGGCCTTGCTCGTGAGTTAAATGCCAACGCTGAAGGAATTGAGATGGGACCTTCCATTCAAGATGCAGCTTTGGCGGCAGATATGGCGCTACCAATCGAAGATCTTGATCTAACAGTTCGCTCTTATAACTGTTTAAAGCGCGAAGGAATTCACACAGTTGGTGAACTACTTGCTCGTTCAGAGGCAGATCTAATGGATATTCGTAACTTCGGCTCCAAGTCAATTGATGAGGTTAAGGCGAAATTACAATCTATGGGAATGCAACTTAAGGACAGCCCAGCTGGCTTTGATCCAACTAAGCATGCAAATTACGGAAGCAACGTTGATGATGAACTTGTCGACGCAGAAGAGGTCTAGGAGAGATCATGCCAAAGCCAAGTAAAGGCCCGCGTTTAGGAAGTGGACCAGCACATGAGAAATTATTGCTGGGCACACTTGCTGCACAACTTTTCGAAAAGGGAAAGTTAACAACAACCGAAGCAAAGGCAAAACGTCTTCGCCCACTTGCTGAGCGATTAATTACTCATGCAAAAAAAGGTGATCTACCTGCACGTCGTCGAGTAATGGCAAGAATTTCTAGTAAATCTGTTGTGCACACTCTGTTTACCGATATTGCACAACGCTTTGCTTCTCGTGACGGTGGCTACACCCGAATTACCAAAATCGGTCCGCGCAAAGGTGACAATGCACCAATGGCAGTGATTGAAATGGTTGAATCTGGAACACCTGCAAAAAAGGTAGCTAAAAAAGCAGCAGCGAAAGCTGAGTAATAACGCTAACCTTTAAAAGATTATGACTAAACCCACTCTTGAAGTTGAGAGTGGGTTTTCTCGTTTAAGAGTTGATTTAACCTATGACGGAACAAATTTTTCAGGTTGGGCAAAACAATCAGCAGTTCGGACTATTCAAGAAGAGGTAGAAAAAGCCCTAAGTACTATCACCCAAATCCGAGTATCAACAATTGTGGCTGGGCGAACCGACGCTGGCGTGCATGCAAAACACCAAGTAATTCATACTGATTTGCCAGCGAAAACAAATATAGATAATTTAACATTTAGATTAAATCAGATTTTAGATCCAGATATTAGAGTTTTAGACTGTAAGTGGGCACCAGCTAATTTCCATGCTCGTTTTACCCCTATTTCGCGCACCTACCAGTACAAAATAATTGATGCAGGTAAAGTTACCGCTCCTCTTGATCGGTATGACACTACAGAGTGGTTTAGAGAATTAGACGTTGGGCTAATGAATGCTGGTTCAAATTTATTGTTAGGCGAGCATGATTTTTTTACTTTTTGTAAGTTCCGTGAGGGCGGAAGTACTGTTAAAAATCTACTTAAATTCCAATGGCATCGAGATCAAAATGGAGTAGTAATAGGTGAGATACAAGCTAATTCCTTTAGATATAACATGGTTAGGAATTTAGTTGGTGCTGCAGTATGTGTGGGTGAAGGCAGATTTAAACCAGAGTGGATGTTGGCGAGTTTGAGAAACAAAGAAAGACTTTCAGATAGTTATGTATTTCCAGCAAAAGGATTGACATTGATTAATATTGAATATCCATCACCAGAGCATTATTTGAGTAATTATGAGAATTACCTAGCGAGCCAGGAGATTAATGAGGATGAGGGCTGATTTTTAGGCGGGGGAAGAATGCGGTTTTGACCCAAAGCCAGCCGGAAGGTAATCTTGCCCTTCTGGAAATGACCCGAATGGGAAAATCCTTAAATTAGAAAGCGAGATGGTTGTGCGCACTTTTACACCAAAAGCTGGTGAGATTACCCGTAGTTGGTATCTCATTGATGCTCAAGATGTAGTACTGGGCCGCCTTGCCACACACGCTGCACACTTACTATACGGAAAGCATAAAACAACATTTGCTCCCCATATGGATATGGGTGATTTCGTAGTAATCATTAATGCCGAAAAGGTTGTGCTAACCGGATCAAAGAGTTCACAAAAGTTTTCTTATCAACACTCTGGTTATCCAGGTGGAATGACTTCAACTGTTTACTCAGATATGTTTGAAAAGTTTCCAACTCGCGCAGTTGAGAAAGCAATAAAAGGAATGTTGCCAAAGAACTCAATTGGTAGATCAGCTGCTACTAAGTTAAAGGTGTATGCCGGGCCTGAGCATCCACATGCAGCACAAAATCCAAAGGTATTTGAATTCAATCAAGTTTCTCAGATAACAAAGAAGTAATAGGAGAGTAATGTCTGACGATATTTTAGAAGCCGGCGAAGAGGCAACACCTACTTCATACAGCTCTAGCACACCTGCTGCTGCAACTAATCGTAAAGCAATTACCGCACCAGGCGGAGGCGTTGGTCGACGCAAAGAGGCGGTAGCACGAGTTCGTTTAGTGCCAGGTTCTGGTCGTTGGGTTGTAAATGGCAAGCCACTTGATGTTTATTTTCCAAATAAGGTTCACCAACAATCAGTCTCTGAACCGTTTCGAACTGTAGGTGCAGAGGGTACATATGATGTTTTTGCCCGAATTAATGGTGGTGGAATTTCTGGTCAAGCAGGTGCACTTCGTTTAGGTGTAGCACGTGCGTTAAATGAAATTGATACGGATGCAAATCGTCCAACACTTAAGAAGGCTGGCTTCTTAACTCGTGATGCACGTGTAATTGAACGTAAGAAGTACGGCCTTAAGAAGGCTCGTAAGCGTTCTCAATACAGCAAGCGTTAATTTCTAACTTCGCTTAAATCTAATATGGCCCTCTTCGGCACCGACGGTGTACGAGGCGTTGCAAATGTTGATCTAACTGCAGAACTCGCAGTTGATTTAGCAATTGCTGCAGCCCATGTACTTGGCGAAATTGGTGCATTCACTGGACATCGACCGAAAGCAATTGTTGGTCAAGATTCACGAGCGTCTGGAGATTTTCTTGAGGCAGCAGTTGTTGCTGGCTTAACTAGTGCCGGTGTTGATGTTTATCGAGTTGGCATATTACCAACACCAGCGGTGGCCTTCTTAGTTAAGGAAAGCGGCGCCGATCTTGGCGTAATGATTAGCGCATCTCATAACCCAATGCCTGATAACGGAATTAAATTTTTTGCTAAAGGTGGAGATAAATTAGCTGATCAGGTTGAGGCTCAAATTGAAGCACGATTAGGTGAGCCTTGGGATAGACCAACTGGATTAAATGTTGGTCGAATTATTTTTGATGAGGGTGCAAAAGAAAGATACGTAACGCACTTGTTATCAACTATTACCACAAAATTAACTGGTCTTAAAATTGTTGTTGATTGCGCAAATGGGGCATCATCAGTAGTAGCACCACTGGCATATGAAAGAGCCGGCGCATCAGTTACTGCGATCTCTGCTACGCCAACAGGGTGGAATATTAATGAAAATTGCGGCTCCACCCATTTAGATAATTTAGTCAACGAGGTCAAAAAAAGTGGAGCCGATCTTGGCATAGCTCATGATGGTGATGCTGATCGATGTTTGCTGATCGCACATAATGGTGAGGTAATTGATGGTGATTACATTTTAAATATTTTAGCCACCTCATATATGGCATCGAATAAGTTGAATAAGAAAACTGTGGTTGGCACGGTAATGAGCAATCTTGGCTTTATTAAGTCTATGGAAAAATTAGGAATTAATTTTGAAAAGACAGCCGTAGGTGATCGCTACGTACTAGAAAAGATGTTAGAAAGCGATTACACCCTAGGAGGTGAACAATCAGGACATATTATTATGCGAGAGTTTTCAAATACCGGTGATGGTTTATTAACCGCTATTCAAGTTATGCAGGTTATTTCTCAATCTAAAAAATCTCTTTTGGATCTAGCAAAAACGATGGAAAAGTATCCACAAGTATTAATCAATGTTAAAAATGTTGCTAAGGAAAAACTTGAATCCTCAGTGAAAATTAAGGAAGCAATCGTAGAATCAGAGAGGGAATTAGCTGGTGCTGGCAGAGTGTTAGTACGTGCATCTGGGACTGAGTCACTTGTTCGGGTAATGGTAGAAGCAAATGATTTAAAATTAACCCAAAAAATCGCAGATTCATTAGCGCAACTAGTAAGATCAGAACTTAAGCAATAAAAGGAGTTTATAAATGTGCGGCATAGTTGGCTACACCGGAAAAAACTCCGCACTTACTCCAGTAATTGATGGCTTGCGACGACTTGAGTATCGGGGTTATGACTCAGCTGGAATAGCACTGCCAACCCAAATTGGTAAACCTTTATTCATTGAAAAACGTGCTGGTAAATTAAAAAATCTTGAGGATGCTTTGGCAAAGACACCAAATTCAACTAGCGGAATTGGCCATACTAGATGGGCTACACATGGTGGTCCAACTGATACAAATGCTCACCCACATTTAGATAATGAAGGCAAGTTAGCTTTAATTCATAACGGAATCATTGAAAATTATGTGCAATTACGAACTGAACTAGAAAAACGTGGGCATAAGTTTAAATCTGAGACCGACACCGAATCAGTAGTTCATTTGTTAAGCGATGCTAGAAAAGAAAATAATGGTGATTTAGCAGCAGCAATGCGTCAAGTTTGTAAGCAGTTAAAAGGCTCATTTACTTTACTAGCAATTCATTCGGATAATCCATCACATATTGTCGGTGCCCGCCGTAATTCACCATTAGTAGTTGGAATCGGTAAGGATGAAAACTTTCTAGCCTCTGATGTAGCAGCATTTATTTCTCACACTAAAACTGCACTTGAATTAGGACAGGATCAAGTTGTTGAAATAACTCCAAATTCAGTTGTAGTTACCGATCTTTCTGGGCAGGTAGTTAAAGCCAAGGAGTATCAGATATCTTGGGATGCAAGCGCGGCAGAGCGAGGTGGCTTCTCTCACTTTATGCTCAAGGAGATTTATGAGCAGCCTAAGGCTATTTCTGACACATTGATTGGCAGATTAAATGGATTAGATCTTAAATTGAAGTTTAAGAAATTTGAAAAGATTGTAATTGTTGCTTGTGGAACTGCGTATAACGCAGGATTAGTTGGTAAGTACGCAATTGAAAAATGGGGCAATATCCCAGTTGATGTTGAGCTTGCTTCAGAGTATCGATACCGAGAACCATCTCTTGATAAAAAAACCTTAGTAATTCCTATTTCACAATCTGGTGAAACTATGGATACCTTGATGGCACTTAGGTATGCAAAATCAAAAGGTGCTGCCATTCTTTCAGTCTGTAATACAAATGGTTCAACTATTGGCAGGGAATCTGATGCCGTCCTTTATACCCACGCTGGCCCAGAGATCGCTGTGGCCTCAACTAAAGCCTTTGCTACGCAATTAATTGCAATGTATTTGATTGGCCTGGAAATAGGAAGGCAGTTAAAAAAGTTAGATTCTAAAGAGATTAAAGAAATTACTGAGCAACTTACTCAACTGCCAGCAAAAGTAGAACAAATCTTGGAAACTGTTGAACCATTGCGAGAGTTAACTAGAAAGTTTAAGAGCGCTGACTCTGTTTTATTCTTAGGCCGGCATGTTGGATATCCAACTGCATTGGAAGGTGCACTGAAATTAAAAGAGCTTGCCTATATGCACGCTGAAGGTTTTGCAGGTGGCGAACTAAAACATGGCCCAATTGCATTAATTGACACCGGAACTCCAGTAGTTGCGATTATGCCATCTCAAGGTTCAATTCTTTCAGAGAAGATGGCCAGTAATATTCAAGAGGTTAAGGCTAGAGGAGCAGTTGTGATTGCGATTAGTGAGTTTGAAATCAATGGTATTGACCATTTAATCCGAATTCCACAAGTTGATCAATTACTACAACCAGTCTTATCAGTTGTTCCATTACAGGTTATCGCATATGAGATGGCGGTAGCTCGAGGAAATGATGTTGACCAACCTCGAAACTTGGCTAAATCAGTAACAGTTGAGTAAGTAGATGCCAGAAAAAAGACGCCGGCAGATGAACTCTGCCCTTAAGTTAACTCTTTTGTTTGCAAGTATATATGCACTTATTACTCAACAGGTATTAGCAAACTCTTGGATTAGAAGAGTTGATGAGTGGATATACGACCGCAGTATTTTGCAAATTACTCCAGGCAAGACCCCTACCCTTGTCATGTTAATTGATGATTTAGGGTTAAGAAGCGTTACTGCTATATTTTTACTTAGCACTGCAATATTAATTAGTCGCAGATTTAAATCATGGCGGCCAATTAATTTATCCTTACTTTCACTAGTATTGCTGAATTTAACAGTAGGCGCTTCAAAACTATTATTTGGCAGGACTAAACCTCATTCGGGAATTGATTTATTTTTCACAGATAGTGGACTTTCTTATCCATCTGGCCATGCTGCAAACGCAATTCTCACCTGGGGAATGATGGCTTATCTAATTTTTCGGTACTCACATAAAGAACCCTTTGAAGGCATGCGATTAACTTGGTTTGTCTCGACAGTTACTACCGGGGTTTGCCTAGCCTCTTTGTATAGAAACACTCATTGGTTCTCAGATTTATTGGGAGGGTTATTTATTGGCGCAACCCTTCTAGTATTAATAATCGCAGTCGATCGCTCTATTACCTCTGATCGCCAACCTTCTTAAATCAAAGTAGGCTTGCGATATGAGTCGTGCTTGCGCTGAAGTAAGCCTTTCAGCTGTTACCCATAATTTAAAGTTAATTAAAAATAAAACGGACGCACAAGTATTAGCAGTTGTTAAAGCTGACGCATACGGACATGGTTTACTACCAGTTGCACTAGCAGCACAAGCAGCGGGTGCGGACTGGCTAGGCACAGCACTTCTTGAAGAAGCAATAGAGCTTCGCAAAGGTGGAATTAATAAACCAATTATTGCTTGGCTTACTCCCCTTGGTGAAGATTTTAAAACCGCAATAAATTTAGATATTGATCTTGGAGTCTCCTCTGTTGAGTTACTAGAACAGATTATTGATGCTGCTAAAGCGGTTAAAAAAATTGCCAGAGTGCATCTTGAAATTGATACCGGTATGAGCCGGGGAGGTGTGTTAGATGATTGGGATCGATTAGTAGCTTCGATTTTAGCCGCAGTTGCAGCAAAGCAAATTAAAGTCATCGGTATCTGGTCTCATTTTGCCAGAGCAGATGAGCCAAATGAAGAAATGAATCAAGCGCAGATAAAACAGTTTGACGAGAAGATTGATTTAGCAGTTAAAGCTGGAATTAATGCGCAGTTCTTACACATAGCAAATACTGCAGCATCATTAAGTAATAAACTTACTCATAAAAATATTATTCGCTTTGGCATTGGCTTATATGGATTAAGCCCTGACGTAGGAAATATGGGTGATTCGAAATCACTTGGCTTAAAACCAGCTATGAAGCTCAAAGCAAAGTTAAATCTTGTTAAATCTGTTAATGCCGGTGCAAGTGTTGGCTATGGCGGCACTGCTGTAACAAAGAGTGAAACTAAGCTTGGTGTAGTAACACTTGGTTATGCTGATGGAATTCCACGTAACACAAATAATCTTGCTGGTGTATTTGTAGCTGGAAATCGTGCGCCGATAATTGGACGAGTCTCTATGGATCAATTTGTGGTTGATCTAGGGATTAATTCCTCAGCAAAAACTGGGGATGAGGTGATTGTTTTTGGTGATGGATCTGCTGGCGAGTACACAATTGATGAGTGGGCTAAGGCAGCTGGCACGATAAATTATGAGATTGTTACCCGAATTGGTCCACGTGTGCCTAGAATCTATCCTCGTGAGTAACGCTAATTTGCTTTCAATTAAATCTTTGTCAGTTTCCTTTGGTGGATTAAAGGCGTTGTCTAATGTGAATCTAGAATTACAAGCCAATGAGGTAGTTGGATTAATTGGACCAAATGGTGCCGGTAAAACTACATTGTTTAACGCACTTTCTGGGCTGGCTGATGTTGAATCTGGAACTTTAGAGATCAATGGAAATGCTCATAAATGGCCAAAGCCATATGAATTAATTGATTTAGGAGTAGCTAGAACTTTGCAAGGTGTTGGATTGTTTCCAGAATTAACGGTGTTAGAAAATGTGATGATCGGTGATAATAAAAGTGCTAAAAGTGGTTTGATCTCATCAGCTCTTGGATTTAGTGGTTCCGATGAAGGAAAATTAAAAGAGCGGGCTATGACAGCACTAGAGCGGGTTTATGCCTCCGGCATTGCAGATAAACGAGCAGATTCACTTCCATATCCAGTTACAAAGCGGGTAGCTATTGCTAGAGCTTTAGTTAGTGAACCAAAAATACTCCTTCTCGATGAACCAGCTGGTGGCCTTGGAGCTCAAGATATCGAGTGGATGAACTCATTAATTCATAATTTAGCTACCCAATGTTCAGTAATTTTAGTTGAGCACCATATGGATGTAGTTATGTCAGTATGTGATCGCCTCTATGTTCTTAATTTTGGTGAAGTGATCGCATCAGGTGATGTTGAAACTGTTCGCCGTAATGAGGCAGTTGTTGCGGCCTACCTTGGGGTGAACAATTGAGTTTAATTGTTGAAAATCTAACTATTGATCATGGCGCAATACGGGCTATAAGTAATGTCTCCTTCACTGTTCCGCAGGGACAGTTAGCTGCAATTATCGGTGCCAATGGCGCCGGTAAAACAACATTACTTAGAACATTATCTGGGCTTAAGGATGCTAAATCTGGAAGTGCAACTTGGGGTGGGAAATCAATCTTAGGAAAACGCGCTGAAGAATTAGCCCGCTCAGGCATCATGCATGTTTCAGATGGTAAGTCAGTTATTGCAGAGTTAAGTGTTAAGGAAAATTTAGCTCTCGCAGGTTTATGGCGTAAAGACAAAAAAGATGTAGCAAAAGCTACCTCTGAAGTAGTTGAATTATTTCCAATTTTAGGTCAGCGAATGTCGCAGACAGCTGGATCATTATCTGGCGGCGAGCGGCAAATGTTGGCTATTGGAAGATCACTTATTGCCAGGCCAAAACTTTTACTATTAGATGAACCATCACTGGGACTTGCGCCGTTAATTATTGAGCAAATTTTTCAAACAATTAAAGAGTTGGTTAAGAAGATGGATCTAACTGTGTTATTAGTAGAACAAAATGCTATGGGAGCGTTAAAGATCGCTGATGAAGGAATTGTTTTAAATCTTGGATCTGTTGTAGCGGTCGACTCTGCGCAAACTTTGTTAAATGACCCAGCAGTGCGCGCTGCTTATTTGGGATTTTAAATGTTGAAATTTATTACAGCAGTCTTGACCTCACTAGCTACCGGCTCTATTTATGCATTAATGTCGACCGCATTAGTTTTGGTTTGGCGATCAACGAGAGTTATAAACTTTGCACAAGCTGGTCAAGCGGTATTTACTACCTATATAGGTTATGAAGTAACCACTAGATCAGGTTCATATTGGATTGGCGTAGCTGCGGCAATAATCTCTGGCGCGGTAATCGGCGCGGTAATCGATAGATTTTTTATGCGCCCAATCTTCAAACGGATTAAAAGCGGACCAATTGTGATGATTGCACCAGTTGTAGCAACTCTAGGATTACTTGGAATCATTCAAGCAATCATTGGTTTTATCTGGGGACTGACCTACCAATCTATTCCAGCTCCAGTATCAACCGATGGCTACCAAATATTTGGTTCAACGATTGCTTTTAGCCCATTTAATCTAATGGTCTTAATTGCTGTGACAATTACTATGCTTTTACTTACTCTCTTATTTCAGAAAACCAATATCGGGTTAGCCTTGCGAGCCTCTGCCTATTCACCAGAGATTGCAAAGTTATCTGGAATTAAAGTTGATGCGATACGAACTTTAGGATGGGCATTAGCGGGAGCCGCCGGTGGATTAGCTGGAATGTTGTTTATCCCAAGCTCATACCTTTATCCAAATGCTATGGATGTACTTCTAGTATTTGGTTTTATCGCTGCAGTAATTGGCGGACTAGATAGTTTATTTGGCGCAGTTGCTGGCGCAATGATCTTAGGTTTTGCAATTAACTTTGCTACTTCATATATAAGCTCTAAATTAGTTTTTCCAATGGCGTTTATAATTTTAATTTTAGTTTTATTGATAAAACCAGGCGGTATCTTTTCATCGCTTAAAGGTAGGAAAGATTAATGTTAAAATTAACTAGCAGTAAAAAAAGGTTACTATTATTTATTTTACTTGGTTGGGTTTTGTTATTAGTTGGTGACCGAGTCGGTGAGTTGCGTCAGTATCAAGGCTCATTTGTTGCCACATACTCTTTAGCAATTGCGTCAATAATTTTACTAACTGGCTACTCTGGACAATTGTCACTTGGACATAGCGCACTTATGGCAGTTGGCGCGTATGCTGGCGCGTTATCAATTAACAATGCACACCTGCACCCTGTAATCGCTTTAATCATTGCCACACTAACCTCTGGTGTCTTTGGCTTAATATTAGGTTTTGCAGTTGCCAGGCTTTCTGGACCATATTTAGCTGGCACAACCTTGGCACTTGCCGTATCGCTTCCAACTCTTGCAAATCAATTTCCAATTTTAGGTGGTGAGCAAGGAGTAGTCTTTGATGTTGGTGCACCTCCTGCCAGATTTGGCGAAAGTTTTTCTCAATACAAATGGTTTTTCTGGATCTCATCTCTAGCAGCATTGATAATGATTTGGATGATTTCAAATCTACTTAGCTCCAGGTATGGTCGAACTTTTAGAGCAATTCGCGATAATCAAATTGCTGCCGCCTTGTCTGGGATTAATGCTGGTCGGGTAAAGGTTGTCGCCTTTGCAGTTAGCTCTGGGGCAGCTGGTTTGGCCGGCGGGCTGCTAGTTATGCTCATAAGCGGGGTCTCACCCTCAGCTTTCCCGCTTTCCCTCTCATTTTCCCTCCTGACAGGCGCGGTAGTTACTGGCGTGTATAACCTAAAAGGTGTGATGCTAGGGGGGTTGGTTTTAGTGGCTATCCCTGAGATCGCCGATTCACTCACTACCCGAATCGGAGGATCTGAGGGATTCACTGCGACCTTGCCTGGTTTTTTGGTGAGCGCACTGCTTATATTGGCAGTGCTCTTTGCGCCAAATGGACCAGGGCATTTAATAAGAAGGAAGAAGCATTAAAAAGTAATAAGCAAGATAACCATACGGAAGGAAATAAATGATCAGAAATAATCGCATGAAACGTTATTCAATCGTTTCAGCGGTAGTTGCTGCCGGAGCAATGGTGCTAAGCACCCTTCCTGCACAAGCTGCCGATCCTGGCGTTACTGCCACTGAAATCAAGTTAGGAGTATCAACTCCACTAACTGGTTCTGCTGGTTTAGCGTACGGAAAAGTTCCTGGCGCAATGAAAGCTTACTTTGACTACATCAACGCTAATGGCGGAGTGTATGGTCGCAAAATTAAATTAGTAGTTCGTGATGATAAGTACCTACCTACATTGGCAGCTACTCAAACCACAAACTTAGTTCTTAAGGACAATGTATTTGCGCTGGTAGGCGCTCTTGGTACTGCAACACACTCCAAGGCCTACACAGCAGCAGCACTTGCCGCTAAGAATGTTCCTGATCTTTTTGTGAACACAGGTTTTAGCGGATTTGGTAATACCACCAAGTACCCAACAACCTTCACAGTACTTCCAAGCTATGCAATGGAAGCAAAGATTATGTCCAAGTTCATTAAAGAAAAATTTGCTGGACAAGCTGTTGCTCTAGTTGCACAAGATGATGAGTTTGGTGTTGATGGCGTTAATGGTTTCAAAGCCGGAGAATTAAAACTTGCATCTACAACTTTGTATCCACAAAGCTCTATGACCGACGCTCGAGCAAAGGCACTTCTAACTGGTCTTAGCGCAATTCCTGGCAAGCCAGTTGTTGTTCTATTCGGAACAACTGATGTGACTGCACTTATTTTCAAGGCAGCAGAGTCACTAAACCTAGTTAGCAAGTTCACCTGGATTGCCGGATCTGTTGGTGGAGATTCCAACACTCTTCTAGCACTTGGTGTAAAGCCAACAACAATTGATGGTGCTATTGCAGCTAGCTTCTTCCCAGATGCTAAGGATTCAACCGATGCATATGTAAGCCAATTCATGAAGATCAATGAGAAGTACAACAAGGGTGTTTCATTCGACAACATTGTTCTACAAGGCATGAACTCAGCGATGTTAACTGTGCAAGCACTTCGTGCTGCGGGCAAAAACTTAACTCGTACTGGCTTAATTGAAGCTGTTCAAAATAAGGGTTCAAAGTTTGCTAGCGCAGGCTTAGTACCTCTTAATTACTCAGCAACTAGCCATGTTGGTTACAACGGCTACTGGTTCGGTCAGTTAAATGCAAAGGGTGAGTTAAAGCCTTACGGTGGCACTCTTGCAATTTTCACCACCGATTCAGC
>JBEGQD010000015.1:0-3045 GCA_041181125.1 Actinomycetota bacterium
AGGGTGTGGAGTAAGCCTGATACTGTGCAAGATGACAATAGTGATAACGGTATTTACACAATTAGCCTCACAAATGGCTCAAGTGACTTCGACTATATCACTGTAGTTTCCACCTCAAACATCAGTTACTAATAGAGACGAAAAGAGAAAATAATGTCACTACTTAATCTAAATGGGCCAGCTGGAAAATCTACTCGTTCAAAGAATTCACCCCGCGCCTGGATGGGTATTGGACTAGTTATTGCGGTACTTGGCATTGGATCAACCTTTGCGTCATCAATTACGATCAATGGCGATAACAACACAGAGTTTGGACAAGGTGTTCAAAAAACAGTTTATTGTGGCGGCGACAATGTTTCTCTTTTAGTGTCACCAATTTCAGCTTATAAAAATAATTCACCTGCAACTGCTTCACCGGCGGGAACATTTCCAATATCTGCAATTAAAATAAACAACGTACCCGCAGCATGTGATGGAGTAAATTTTGTAATTTCTATGTATGACGGAAACGCAAATAGTGATGCAAAAACTTTGGTTACTAAAAGCAGTACTTCTATGATTACCCCAACTGTTTATTGGAGATCCACTTTTGATGGAACTAATTATGTATTAAAAGGTAAAAGCTCAAGTACTGCGAAAAATGACTCGTCCACATGCCAGACTGCTACAACTTCGCTAACACCATCAAGTTCAGATAAATTCTCCGCAGGAAGTGGTTATGGTGCATTGCTAAGTTTAAGCAGAACAGATTATGTGAGTCCATGCTTAGTTGGCTATTTAACTGTGGGTGCTGGAACAACTTCTGGAACAGGAATGTTCCAAATCAATCTTAAATCTGGAGCAGATTCTTATTTAGATTCAAGTGTTGCCGCAAGAATTGTTATTGAAACTCAGGAAGATGCTATTGCAATTAATAGCACAACCAGAGTCAAGCGCTTCGTCTCTGGTTCATTAGATGGAACTCTTGGGCTTGCCTACGACGCTAGTTAAATTGGTAGCCTCTCGTGAAATCTCGTGAACAAATTTTTAAAGAAAAAATCATTGATGAGATTTGGCTAGAAGGAAAGTCTTTCTATCCAAATTCTAATATTTTGGTAACTATTTCATCTACAAGCGGTGAGAGAACTGCATACATTTCTGATGGGGCAATAACTGAGATTGATGCTTCATTACTAGTGGAAGCCCCTGAAGTTGTTGAGAGCGTTCCAAAAGAAAACAAGCTCAGTGGCTTAGGTAAATATGTTTCGATAGCCGGGTACTTAGCGGCAATTTTTTTATTGGCTTTTTCCGCACTTTCATTTTCGGGAAATGTTAAAGCGCGTATTGTGCTTACCGGCTCGATGGAGCCTGCGATAAGTGCTGGTGATGTAATTATTACGACCCCAATTACTCGTAAAGCCCCAAAGATAAATGATGTTGTTGCCTATCAAGCCAAACGGTTCAATGGCGAGAAGGTAGCAGTCTTTTCTCACAGAATTATTGGTGGGGATATTGAAAACGGATTCATCATGAAAGGTGATGCTAATAAGTCACCAGATCCGCAGAAGCCAAAGGGCGAAGATATTTTAGGAGTGGTTATTTTTGTTATTCCATTTATTGGCAATCTGTTAACACCTAAAGCATTATTTCTATTAATTCCCTGCTTATTTGGACTCTGGTTGATTATGGATGCGATGAAAAATGTTGAATAAATTATTTGCAGCCATCATTTTGGCATTTACTGCAATCTCTATGGCACCTGCCCACGCTGAAGATATTCCAGTTTTATCCTGGGAAAAGGGCAAAGAGCACAACATTGTCTTAGGTGGTAATAGTCAGGTGAAGAATTGGAAGATTCAACTTACCTCACCAACAGCTACGCCATTAGATTTTAAGCAAAGCAAGTTAGATCCAAAGGGTTATGTGGTCTTTTCCATCCAGATTCCTGACTCCTATCCATCTGGTGTTTACACTGTTGAAACTACTGGTGTTAATGTGCCAAAGAAGATCGTTGCTGGCGTGAAGATTGTTGCTCTAAGTGACTATAACCTGATTCAAATCCCAACTAAGTTGATCTTAATCCTTCTAACCTTAATCTTTTTAATTTCAACTTTATCTATTATGCGGATGCAAAAGTATGAGCGTATTGAGTATCTGCGGGCAAAACCAGCTGAAAATCTACCTGGCATATTTAATTTATTTGCCAAATTTAGAATCTCAGCAGTTGAAGAGCTTCACAAATCCTTATTTAAGTTTCAACTAATCCGTGAGGGGGAGTTGCTACATAAGCTCTCACCTATTACTTGGGCAACACTACCAATAGCCACAATCTTTCTTGGAGCATATATCGGTCTTAACGGAAGATTAATTCTGGGAGTTAGCCTTATTCCATTTGCACTCTACGCACTTGCTGCAATCATTGGCGTAATTGATCCATTCTCTGGCTTCACCGCAGCCCTTGGCTTTGCATTTGCTCAAAGCATCAGTGGGAATGTGACAAGTGTTCGCTCAGTGATGTCATTGGTAGCTGTTGGTATTGGATGGGTAGCACCTGGAATACTTTCTAGTCTTTATCAAGATATATTAAATAAAGACAATTACTTTCACTTTGCCAAGAAAGTTGTGCCAGATCTGGTAGCTAGTGGAATTGGTGGCTTAATTTTCTTAGTAGCCCTGCTATTAACAAATAGCTTTGTGGATCAGGTTGCACCGATTGCAATTAGCACCTACTTGATCCCAATGATTTTAAGTGTCGTTATACTGGGACGAATTAATCTATATCGATACTTAGTAAAGGATCTTCACCAAACTGGTAAGAACTACCAGATTCGTATCTTGGTATTACCTAGAGTGATATCACCTCGCACCGTTACCTTTGGATTTCTATACCTTGCAGGTGTGGTCTATGTTTGGACACAATCGATGCAATTCGCACTAGTTGCCTCCCTACTTTTATCAACACCTCTGGCACTCCTTGTGGTTAGGTTTGATTCACCGGTAGTTAAGGCTTTGAAGAGCGCTGAGCGTTATATCCTCATTGAAATGGTAACTATTGCCACTATCTCA
>JBEGQD010000016.1:0-6160 GCA_041181125.1 Actinomycetota bacterium
CGGGTCTGATTTTTCAAAGGTGGCTGCTGTGCTCATGAGGTAAGAGTAAACTCTTTTCATGCCAGAGTTAATCCGCCCTTCAACGGTACTGCCGGCTAAGCGCAGCCTAATTACCATAAAAACAAGCGACGGGCTTAATCTAATTGGTGAGGTGGCAACGCCTGAGGGTGAGATAACCGGCTCATTACTAATGCTGCATCCCAATCCATCAGGTGGAGGAATGATGGATTCACACCTGTATAAAAAGGCTGCAAATAGATTGCCAGCTATGGCGGGGATTCAAATAATTAGATTTAATACCAGAGGCACAACAAGTGAAGCAGGATCAAGTGATGGTGAGTTTGATCAAGGAAAGAGTGAAAAACTAGATGTATTAGCGGCAATTGATTACTGCTTTGATCAATTAAATGTAAAAGATCTTTATGTAATCGGTTGGTCATTTGGTACAGAGCTTGCGCTTAAATATGCACGAGACAAGCGAATCAAAGAGTTAATACTGCTTAGCCCGCCAATGATTGCAACTAATGATGAAGATCTAGAGTTTTGGAAAGAAGATGGCCGACAAATTACCGCACTTATTCCAGAGCATGATGATTACTTAAAACCTGACCAAGCCAAGATTAGATTTTCAAAGCTAGTAAATCTTAAACAGATTGATGTTGCTGGAGCTAAACATCTTTGGGTGGGAGAGCCAATGGTTTATCTAGTATTAAGTGAGATTGTAAAGATTATTGCGCCAAGCAGGTTGCCACTACCTACTGAAGTTTAAGATTGATCTGCTCTTGGAAAAACAACCTCATCTAATATAAGAAGTACAGCAGCTGCAATTGGCACAGCCAGTAACCCACCAACTAAACCAAGAAGTGATGTGCCAAGCAGGGCAGCGATAATTGTGACAAGTCCTGGAATAGAAAGTGATCGTTTCATAATTCTTGGCGTGATCACGTAATTTTCAATCTGAACATAAATAACATAAGAAGCAAGTGCGATAGCTGCTGTTGAAAGTGAATCAGTTAGTGAAACAATTGTGACCACACCCATACCAATAAAGTGGCCAACTAATGGAATAAAGCCGCAGATTAAAACAAACATAGCAAGGGGACCGGTATAAGGCATGCCAATTATTACGCCCATAATTAAAATAAAAATGGCTGCAATTGCAGCAATAATCGCCTGACCACCAATGAAGGAGCCAATTCTTCCCACAATTGCATTTACTAATTTAGATACTCGGTTGCGACGGCTTGCTGGCACAAACTTTAGCCCAATCTCAATTACCTGTGGCAGGGAGGATAGGAAGTAAAGAGTTAACACCAAAATAGTTAAGGTTGAAACCAGCCCTGAGACCACAGCTTTACCAACTCCGATTACTCCACCAAAGGCGGTAATAGCAAATTGGCCATCTTTAATCACAGAGTTAACCTTGGTTTGCAAGGAGTCAATTACTCCATACTTATTATTAAGATCATTAATGAATGCGTTGTTATTTAGATCCCTAACTAATTGCGGGGCGTTATTAAGAAGTGAATTAATCTGGTCAATTAAGGGTGGGGCAGCTGCTGCAATAAAGACGCCAACAAATATTAAAACCGATGCCATTACCGCAGCCACTGCAAATGGTCGTTTTAAACCTCGGTTTTGAAAAAATAAAACCGCTGGGTTTAGACCAGCTGCTAAGAAGAGTGCAATAATAATTAAAATAAATACTGCAGAGGCAGAGGCCAAAGCACGCAAAGTAGTTAGCGCAATTAAGGCACCAACTGTGACCATAAAGCCAAAGTAAAAGGGGTGGGTGGTATCAACCGGTTTGCCAGCCACACCAAAATCCTCAACAATTTTTGTTGTCACCTTGCGGCGAAGTAGTGGTGATAACTTCGCGCCAATTCTTGGTTTAGAAAATCTAGCCATAATGCAATTTTAACCTGCTTTTTCATCCCCTTAAGCGGATTTGATTGGTGGCTGACTACTCAAATGAGAGAGAATAAGCCTATGAGTGGGCTTCGAATTAAAGGATTAGGTGAGGAGATCGCCACATTAGCAAATCTGCCTTGGGATAAACCACTTGAAGGTTGGCCAGAGGATGAGCTACTTACCAGCATGCGCGGTATCTCTCGCCATGTTGTTAGGTTGATTAGATCCAATCCAAAGAAGGCTAACTCAGAAATATTTGCAGTTAAAGAGACAGTGCCAGAGTTTGCAAACCGTGAGTACACATTACTTAGAGATTTAAATCAACGAACTGCACCATGTGTTGAACCAGTTGCTGTTATTGAGGGCAGAGTAGATAGCGATGGCAATGAACTGCCAGCAGCTTTGGTTACAAAGTATCTACCGTATTCACTTCCTTACCGGGTGATATTAAGTGGTTCAGTAACACCTACTGAGATATTAAATATGGCAAATGCGCTGGCATTACTTTTAGTAAGGATGCACCTACTTGGTTTTTGGTGGGGCGATTGCTCACTATCTAATACCTTATTTAGAAGAGATGCCAATGATTTTGCCGCCTACCTTGTGGATGCTGAAACTGGTGAGTTTCATAAAACTTTAAGTGATGGTCAACGCGAGCATGATTTAGAGCTTGCCCACTTTAATGTGGCAGCAGAGCTTGAGGATTTAGCCTCGGCAAACCTCTTATCAAATGATATAAATCCAATTAGAGCATCCGATGGTGTAATTAAAAGATATCGCAGGCTTTGGAAGATGCTTAAGGAGCCACAGATATTAGATGCCTCAGATCGACAAGCGGTTGAGCGGGCGATGCGAAGCTTGCAGGATCTAGGTTTTGCCGTCGAAGAGGTTGAGGTAACAACAACTGGGGACAAAGGAAGCATTAGATTTCAACCAAAGTTAGTAGCTGCCCGCTATCACGCTAATCGCTTAGCGGAGTTAATGGGGTTACAAACTGAAGAATTGCAGGCAAAGCGATTACTTGCATCCTATGATCGATATAAAGCACGGGAGTTTCCACCATCAACACCACATGCAGTTGTGGTCAAGCAATGGCTATCTGAAGTTTTCAAGCGGGTAGTAAATCAAGTACCGGAGAATCTAAAAGGGCGGGTTGAACCAGCCCAGCTTTTCCATGAGGTGCTTGAGAATCGTTGGTATCTAGGTGAAAAACTCGGCAGAGATGTTGGGTTAGATTTTGCTACTCAAGATTATATTGAGAAGGTATTGCCTTACCGAATGGATTCAGGAGTTGTGATTACTAGATGAGTTTTAATAAGCCAATCGGTGGTGGCAATTTTGGCAATGCCTTTGATCTGTCATCACTTAAAAAACCCACCGCAGATCAGCTACCAACTGTTGGTGTTCCAGTTACCCAAGAGAATCTAGTTTCAGATTTTGTCTCCAAATCAAAGCAGCAGGTGGTAGTACTACTTGCTTGGTCGGCGAGAAGTACTCAGTCAAAAGAGATATTAGAAACACTTGGAAAGCTTGAAGCAGCAGATAAGGGTGCCTGGCTGCTCGGCACAGTAGATGTTGACTCTCAGCCCCAGGTTGCCGCGGCTTTACAAATTAAATCAGTACCGGTTGCAATTGCAATTGTGGCTGAACAATTACTGCCATTATTTGAATCAGTACCACCAGCAGAACAGGTGCGATTAGTAATTAATAAATTACTGGAGTTAGCATCGCAAAAAGGTGTGGGCAAGCCACCTGAGGGAGCAACTGAGATTCCAATGGAGGCGGAGGAGGCAGCAGCTTATGCTGCGATGGAAAAGGGTGATTACAAGAGTGCTAAAGCATCTTATGAGGCCTGGCTAAAGCGAAAACCAAATGAGCAGATAGCACTCGTTGGCCTAGCTCAAGTAAATCTAATGCTTCGCATCGAAGGCTTAGATCCAGTGTTAACCCTTAAAAATGCCAAAGCAGATGATCTAACTAGCCAATTGATGTGTGCTGATATTGAGATTGCCACCGGCGATCTCCAAGCAGCATTTGATAGATTACTTAATGTGATTAAGACAAAGAGTGGAGCTGACGCAGATAAAGCAAAGGCGCATCTGCTGTCATTATTTACTCTCGTAGATCCAAGTGATCCTCGCTTAATTAAGGCCCGCGGCCAGTTAGCATCAGTGCTCTTTTGAAAAACTTTGAAAAGAGTAGCTACACAAAAAAAGAGAATATTTATTTAAGCTTAATTTTCTTTTTATTTGGTGTTTCAATTATGTCACTAGCTCCTAGAACGCCAGATTTAAAGGCTAATTTAAATATTAATAATGGAACCTTTGGAACCCTATTAAGTAGCGCCTCAATCGGCTCCATCATTATGTTATTAATCGGTGGCCAGATTGTTCACAGAATTGGCGCAAAAAAGGCTCTTAGAATTGGGTCAACAGTTGTGGCAACTGCCTTTATTACTCTTGTGCACACTAAGTCACCATTGGTGTTTTTGTTTGTAAATATTGCAGCTGGTGCAGGTATTTCTATTTATCACATCGCCTCCTCAGGTCACACACTTCATAGACAAGATGAGGTTGGCCGAGTAATTATTCCTAAATTGCATGGCGCCTGGGGATTTGGCGCAATGAGCACGGCAGCTATTGCCTTTGGAATTTCAACCCATGTTAGCGTTGCCTGGCATATTACAATTTTAATGATCTGTGTATTCACACTGACTCAATTTGTTATCACCAAGCTAACGCCAACCTTTCCACCACGACCTGATAGTGATGACCCATATCAAATGACCTCGATCAAACAATTAAAATTTAAGATCAATTGGTTTATGGCAATCGGCTTCTTCTGCGCCTCAATTATGGAGTTTACGGTGGCAGATTGGGCGACCTTGTTTGGTAAAGAGGAGCTTGGAATGGGCGCTTCTGTGGCCACCCTTTGTTATCTCATCTACATCTTTGGTTTAGCAGTTGGTAGATTTTCAATTGGCTATGCCCTTAATTTTCAAAGTGAGCGGTTTTGGATTAAAAGCATGGGTGGAATAGGTGGAGCTGGCTTTATCTCAATGTTGATCTCATCATTATTGTTAGTAGATAACCATAGAAATCTTGCCTACAGCTTTGCCTTTTTTGGCTTCTTACTAGCTGGCCTTGGCTCATCAGCAATGTCGCCAATCTTCTTCTCTATCGCCGGTCGGCTTTCAAAAGGGAGAAATGCAATTGCAGTTGCCCAACTTAGCTTTGTTAACACCACCATGATCTTTCTAGCTAAAACAATTTTGGCTTGGATTGTTCAACTCAGCTCAATTACAGTGGCGCTATGTTTGGCAGGGGCAGCCATGTTTGCCATGCTCTACTTCAGCAAGATCGGAAGTGCTGATCGTATTAAGGTAGTAACAAAATAATAATGTTTAATTTATACCTAGATAGCGCCGACCAAAAAAGTGTTGAGCCATTACTTAAAACTGGTTTATTTAAAGGAGTAACAACTAATCCAGTTATTTTGCAAAAGAGCAACCTAACCAATAAAGATCTGCCACAGATCTATCGATGGGCAAGTGCAGCAGGAGCTGAGCAGGTATTCTTCCAAAGTTGGGGCGATAGTAGTGATTCCATAATTGCTAATGCGAAAAAGATTTTAGAAATATCACCAAGTATCATCATTAAGGTAGTTGCAAATGAAGCTGGCATCACCGCCTGCAGACAATTATCTAAATCTGGAATTTCAACATTACTCACCGCTGTTTACTCGCCAGCTCAGGTGATTTTGGCAGATGCTGCAGGTGCTAATTACATTGCGCCATATTTAGGAAAGATGCAAGATGGTGGTTTAAATGGCTTTACCGAAGTTTCCCAGATGCAGCAAATTCTGCAAAGTGCAGATAGTAAAACCAAGATTTTACTTGCCAGCGTTAGAGATTTAAGTGCAATAGTTAAGATGGCCGCAGTTGGTATTACTGATTTCACTATCTCACCAACAGTTGCAGCGAGCTTATTTACCGATAATTTAAGTGATGAAGCAATTAAGGTTTTTGATCAGATCACTGGGAAGTAATCATGGTTCAATCATTCTCCTTAGACCAATTAGTTGAAAAAGCTAATGAGTTAGCACAAAGTGGAAAGCGGCAGATACTTGCTGTAGCAGGGGCACCAGGATCTGGTAAGACCACAATTACTAGAGCAATAATGCAAGGCCTTCCTGAAGGCTCAGTTGTAATAGCGCCAATGGATGGCTTTCATCTATCTAATGCCACATT
>JBEGQD010000017.1:0-10090 GCA_041181125.1 Actinomycetota bacterium
ATTTCATATATTTACTTTTTCTTGACTTAGCACCCATATTAGTCAATGGGTCTGACATTTGGAATACGGAACGGATATAGGTCAGATTTGGGCAGTTTCATAAGCATCGACTGAGCATAATTGTGTACCTTCAATCACAATTTACTCTCGACTCCTTCTCAAATATTCGCCTGAAAAGACTCAACTGGTAAAGTTTTTCCATGCTTGTGGTGGCCAAAAGGAATAAGCGAATAGCCCTACTTTTTGCCATTTCTTTGTCTGTGCTTTCAACGGGGATTGTGATTGCAAATCAATGTCACTCCATGTCCAGCAATCAAGTATCGATGCAGTACAACTATTCGGATCATGATTCCGCTTCAACGGCTGCAACTAAGGCTGTAAATGTTAATTCTAATGCGGAGCGATTAATTGATACCGGGTGTGCGACACTTTTCGCGGTTGTACTTTTGATTGGAAAAAAGTTCCTAAATTTAAGAGCCCCAAGGACTCGATTGAGCAATTTCATGGCTTTGAGTCGCGATCTAGTGACAGTGTATCGACCCCAGGTTTTCCAGCTTTCTCTCTCTCGCCCTGAATTGGGAGTCTTCCGCATCTAATCCTTCTTCGATTTAAAAACCCTAGTTTATCAAATCGAGAAAAGGATTCTACATGTTTAAAAAAATTGTATTACTTCTTACCGTCATTTCCATTTCATTATTTATCCAGCCTGCATCAGCAAGCACTCATGCCAAAAGCCTGAAGAACTTGGGAATGAATGAAATTATGTTCGCGCAGAGCATGGCTCCTCATCACCAACAGGCTATAGAAATGTCCAACATGGCACTTAAAAATAGTTCTAACCCAGAAGTGAAGAAGTTGGCAAAGGCGATTATCTCTGCGCAAGTCAGAGAAATGGCCCAGTTGAAGTATTGGCTGACTGCAACTAAGTCATCTATGAATATGGACCATGACATGGGCATGAGTGGCATGCTCCCTAAAAGTTCATTGACTACCTTGAAAAAACTCAAAGGTGGCAAATTCGACACAGTGTTTCTGCAATCGATGATTGCTCATCATGAGGGCGCTTTAGAGATGGTTTCAATGCTTGATGGCACAAAAAATAGTGAGGCCAAAAAGATTGCAAGCGATATCCGTACAGGGCAATCAGCTGAAATCACGCTCATGAAGAAATTATTGGCTAAGAGTAAATAGGGTCCACGGCCAATATATGAAGAGAGCCCTTACCTCACTGCTCGTTGCAGTTTTAATGTCGCAGTCGATAGCCGCACAGGCTGCGCCATCGGTGGCATCTGTGCAGCGTGATATTGATCAGCTGCGAACTTTAGCAGCCGAAAAGTATGAGGCTGCAAACGAAGCAACCATAAGAATTAAATCACTTCAAAAGGAGACTGCGGCGCTGCAACAGCGCGGGGTAATAATTCAAGAAGAGTTGAGTATAGTAAGTAAAGTTCTAGTAAAAATTGCAATTTCTGAATATCAAGGTAGTCGTTTCGATGAAACCTTTGGATTGCTATTCTCCTCCGACCCAGCGCAGTATATTTCGGATGCATCTGTGTTGAATGTAGTGAATAGAGGATATTCAAAGCAGTTGCGAGAATTTGCAGCAACCAAACAAAGAGTTCAATCTACGCAGTTGGTTTTGGCTGATCGGACTGCACTACTTCTTGCAGAAAAGAAGCGACTTGATCAACAGGTGACGGAAGCAAAAGCAGCATTGCTTAAAGCTGAGAAACTTCTTGAATCACTTTCTAAGTTGGATAGAGAACGTCTACTTCGGGAAGAAGCTGCTCGAGAAGATAAGATACTTAGCGATTCGAAAAGATATGCCGATTCCTATGAAGGTGACAACACGCGTGGATCAATTGCACTCAAGTTCGCCCTTCAACAAATAGGTGATATCTATGTTTGGGCTGCAGCAGGTCCAACTCGTTGGGACTGTTCCGGGCTTACGATGCGTGCTTATCAAGTAGCAGGGGTATCACTGCCCCACCACTCCGGATCGCAATTTAAATACGGAAAGCAGGTCGCTTACTCCAATGTAAAGCCAGGAGATTTACTCTTCTATGGTAAACCAATTAGCCATGTCTCCATATATATGGGCAGTGGAAAAATGGTTCAAGCCCCAAGGGCAGGTAAAAAAGTAGAAGTAGTCAACTTAACAAAAATGTTTGGCAAGAAACCATTTGTGGGCGCTAGACGTCTATGACTAAGTTTAGAAAATGGCGATTACTTTCGGGCGTGTTAATTTATTCCATATCCATTTTAATATTGCCACAATCTTTTGCTACCACACATAAACCTACAATCGCTCAAATTGAAGCGGCTAAGCGAATTGAAGAGGAAAAGAAAAAAAGTGCCGCTATTTCTGCAAAGAAACTTGCAGCAGCAGCAGGAAGTCTCAAGAAGCTTGCAGCCCTTGCAGCTGAAGTAAATAGAAAATATCTCTCTGCCAAAAATGAACTTCTAATTGCAGTGCGTGAATTGAATTCTGCCACCCAAGCGGTAGAAGCAGCTGAAGCGGAAGTTTTTCAAACTCATAGGGATATTGGGAAATTAGCAGTTGCTGCGTATGTTTCAGGAAGCGATATGGGAGGAATTGAAAATCTCTTGAGTGCCAACGGGCCACAAGATGTAATTGACACACTTGCGTTACTTGATAATTTAGGATCAAAAAATGAAGTTGCGTTGAAAAGATTTAATGCAGCTAAAAAAACTGCCGAAGTGGCCAAAGCAACTGCTGTAATCGCAAAAGAACGTCAATTAAAAGTCACAGAAAAGGTAGCGGTAGCCAAAAAAGAAGCTGATGCCATTAGAGATGCTCAACAAAAGGAAGTAGATAAACTTCAGGCGGTTCAAGATAAATTACAAAAGGAGTTAGCTTCTGCAAGAAAGGTCCGATTAACTCTTGAACAGAGACGTCAGTTGGCGCTATTGGAAGAGACTAGATCAACTGAAGCTAGTAAGGTTCCAAATCAGGCTAAGGTCTGGAAAGGCGGCGGACCAAATGGTGCATCAAGTTCAAGAACTACGGTCGAACAGAGACTAAAAGTAGTTGAATTTGCTAAGCGACAAGTGCTTGCAAAAAAACCCTATGTTTGGGGCGATGAAGGACCAAACTCATTTGATTGCTCTGGCCTTGTATATGCCGCGTTTAGATCTGTTGGATTAGGTTGGCCAAATTGGGACCGACTTAACTCATCGTTGTATTACACCTATACCAAGCAGATTCCAATCGCTGATATGCAACCAGGAGACTTAATTTTCTATTCATACAAGGGAACTCAAAGCACCATTCACCACATGAGTATTTATGCAGGTGAGGGAATGATGTGGGAAGCAAGGTCTACTGCAACAGGTTTGAGGTATTCAAATATCTATAGTGTTCCGGGGATGATGCCTTTCGCGGGTAGGGTCTAATATAAAATAACAATCAATAAAAGTGAGAATAGGATGAAAAAGTTAGCCGGCTTATAGGGCGACTGTTCTTTTTATTTAGGTCAGATCTGGGCGCACTCATTTGTCTTCAATCTTACAAGCCATCCCTTGTCTACTAAATCACACTTTTTTTATTGAAAACCCATTATTTTCACAGAGTTAAGTAATAACATATGCACATACCTAAGGAGTTAACGTGCAAATCAACATCGATAAGAAAACTAGAATTCTACTTTCAATTATTGCGGCCCTTCTTATTTCAGTGGTGCTTATTGCATCCGGTGGAATGAGAGATTCAGACTCTGATAACGACGATATGGGGATGATGGGTGGACATGGTCATAATTCAAATTCGCAAATGGTTGGTAGTGATGCAATGTTTTTGCAGATGATGATCCCTCATCATGAGCAGGCAGTTGTTATGTCAGATCTTGCCTTATCAATCTCAAAAGATGCAGAGGTTTTAAAATTAGCAAAGCAAATTAAAGATGCGCAAGCTCCAGAAATTATTAAAATGCAGGGCTGGTTATCAGATGCTGGCTTAAGTAAAGATCCTGGTCACTCTATGGGTAATGGAATGGGTGGAATGCTTTCAGATTCTGATCTATCTGCGCTCAAAGGTTCTACAGGCAAAGCATTTGATAAGTTATTTCTTGCAGGAATGATTGCCCACCATGAAGGTGCTATCCATATGGTTATGATGATTGAGAACTCACAAGATAGCGATGTAAAGAGACTTGGCCAAGATATTGTTAAGTCGCAAACTGCTGAGATTGAGTTAATGAAGAAGATATTACAAAGAATTGGCTAAGTAGCAATTAAATAACTTGTTTTCCTGCTACGTGGGCGGTGAGAGAGTGGAAATTTAGCTACTCGACGGCCGTCTCATAATTGAGAAATAGTAAAATTGGGTATGTAGGCAAGCGCCTTACTCATCCTCCCCGCAGGAAATTCATCAAATAGCAGGTATTCATATGGTCGAATTTGCTACCCAGTACGAGGTAGAAAACTTCAATGATTTAAGGCTCAGGCTTGTGACTCCGCCTGATGCCCTGGAGTACTTCAAGGCATTTCATGAGAGCCGTGAAAACAACAGCTCTTACTTAGATCTAGGTTACCTAGCCAAGCCCCACTCATTTAATGAAAACTTCGCCAGCTTTATGGCGACCATTAGAAGCCGTAAGTTAGATCTATTTGGCCTATATAGCGGAAAGCGAGTGCTGGGAGCTGGTGTCTACCACTTTGTCCCTTACAGCGAGAACGGCTGCCAGATAGTGCTCTGGGTAAGAAAGAGTGAGGCTGGCAAAAGTATTGGCCCATACCTTTTAAAGTGTTTAACAATGCACGCATTCTTTAACAAGAAATTTCACTTTGCTGAACTACTAATTGATGAGACCCATACGGCGAGTAGGAGCATGGCTGAGAAGGTCGGCTATATCCATATCGAGACCTTTGAAACCTATACCCAAGGCGAGAAGGGCTCAGGTAAGTACTGCCGCTATATATGTTTTGACTCAACGATAGATGCACTCGCAGAGGGGTATGGAAAGAAAGAAATAGATCTAATTGATCATCCTGCATATGAGCCTGAGTTTATTGATTTGATCTTAGATGAGAATATTAATGAGGCTTTTAAATGGCCTCCCCCGATGTTTAGGGATTAAGTTTAATTAAATATATCTTTTACTCAACTAGAAATACTATTGATTTGAGGCCAATTACTATTGATTTAATTCCTATAACCAAACAAGTAATTAACCTTCAAATAGTTATAACTTAATAAGTATTACTTATCCTTATTTAAGTATAAGTTATGGGCGCACTATCTAAAATATAATATTTAATTAATAATAGATTCATTCATCTTAAAAATTTATTATCATTTCTATTGACTTTGAAAATCTAAATGCTATACTTGTGTAAACAAGTTAATAAAGAAGTACACCTTAATTGGTGAGATCCGCATGGAGCGGCAGATGCGAGACGTTGAACTGCCCAAAGTAAGAAAGAAATGCTATTTAGTAGCATAAGAGAAATTAGTCAGCAAGGTAATTCGCTTGGTCTATCTTGATTTGCAACAGAACTAATTTCATTTGGCACCAATCACAGAGCTAATTACTCGTGCCCAGTAACTTAAGTCGGTAGTAACTGGGGCTATTTGTTTAGCCCCAATATGTCCTTAGAGCGGTAGTAGTCCATGAAAACAGAAAATAAATATAAAACATGTAAGTGGTGTTATAAATCTTACAGAGTTACGAATAAAGGTGAACATAAAATATGTGAATCTAAATCAAAAAAAGCATTAAGAAGTAGAAGGCAAAACCTTGAACTTGTTAATAGCAGAGTAAATAAATTTAGCTCTCCTATGCATAATCAAAATAAGTATCTAAGCGAGGCTCAAAATATGGAGATCCTTCTTGCCTACTATGAAATGGGGTGGTTGAAGAAAGACCCTAGAGTTCAGAATTAACGTTACTAAAGACTAGGTCAGTCCTATTTAGTAAGGTTTGGATATGAGTCGATACAAACCAATAAAGGGGAAACCAAAGCTCAATAAAATTGAAATGGCTAATTCTAGAGAAGCAGAAGCCATATTGATGTTTATGGAAGCAGGGTTAATGCCCCAAGAACCATATGTAGGGCGAAATCAAAAATGGAAATCAAAATGTATGGTTTGTGATGCAATAGTTTCTCCAAGAGTTGCGGAAGTGTTGGGTGGGGTTGGTGGGTGTAGACCATGCTGGCTTGAAAGGCAAAAAAAGAAGGTTTAAAAAGATTTCCAAAGCAAAATAAAAAAGCATTATCTATTGCCAAGAAAGCAAAACTTGAACCATTAGAACCTTACAAAAATGCTAGGACTAATTGGAAATGTAAATGCTTAAAATGTGGGGAGATCGTGTTTCCTACTTATCACAACTTAGAACAAGGTAATGGTGGGTGCATTAACTGCCAAGAATATTCTTTTCAACCGCTACTACCTTCATACCTATATGTTATTACGCATAAACAAATGGGGTCTTTAAAGATAGGTGTTGGTAATGCTGGAAATAAGCATGACAGAGTTAAGACACATAAAAGGCATGGATGGGAATTAGTAAAACAATTTAACTTTGATAAGGGCAAAGATGCCATGTCGGTAGAAACAATCATTTTGAAATGGATTAGAAAAGATTTGAATTTACAACCACATTTATCAGGAGATTTGATGAAACAATTTGGGCATACTGAAACAGTGGATTTGGAAGAAATCAATATCCTGGCATTGATACAAAAAATTGAAGAAACTATAAAGGGGCTACAGAAATAACCCATAGCCCTTAGATCCCTAATTCACTAGTCGTAGTTGAATCACATTAGATTTTGCTATCTCGGTTTTAGTATTTGGTCTATTTGGTAGCGAAGCTTCAACCTCTTCTGATCTAACTTGCGTATAGATTTTTAAAGTTATAGCAACATTCTTATGGCGCATCTGCCTTCTAACAACTTCTGGATTTACTCCTCTGCGAATCATGTCTGTTGCATACCAATGGCGGAGCATATGAGGGTTAACTTTCTTTCCTCCCGTTCTTTGAATCCATTCCTTATTCTTTGAAAGTTTGAAACAAGAGTTAGTCACATCCTTTGTTGGCTTTCCAATCTGCCAATACTCCTCTGGTTTCATTTCTCTAACCTCATCAGCTAGCCAATCTGGGAGCAGAATTTTCCCGTAGGTTTTTGGGCTACCTAGATGAAGCCCGTCTTGAGAGAATGCTTGGTTCACATCTAAGTAATTGTTCTGAAGCTTTTCAGGAGTAACCGCACAAGCCTCACCAACTCTTAATCCACCATACATACAAAGCAGTAGTTGTAATCGGTACTTAGATCTTGCTATTAGCCACTCAAGATCCTCTTGGCTAGGAATATCGTAGATTTTTCCTTCGCCTTCCAAATACGGAAGATCTTGGCAAATACCTAAATCCTTAAACATTGATCGGGCGGTTATGTAGAGGCGCTTTCTGGAATTCTGATTGGCAATCTTGTCCACTCGTTCGTGAATCATTCCAGAGTGAATCTCTGAGGTATCCATATCCCATATACCCAACCTTTTTACATCAGCAACATTTGTAAGCTTGGTTGAATACTTATATGGTCTTTTTTCTATAATTTGTAATACATATTCTGAAACTAACATCTTGCACCTACCTATATCTGTCATATAGGTCAAAATCTGAACTAATTAGGTCAATCACCGCATGGGCGTTAAATCCGTTTTAATTCTAGTTAACTTACCGCCGATTTTCGGCGGACATATAACTAAATAAACATAATACGTGGGCGGTGAGGGTTTCGAACCCCCGACATCCTCGGTGTAAACGAGGCGCTCTACCACTGAGCTAACCACCCGGTGAGAGTAGGAATATTACTAGTAGATTTGAATTACTCCCAATTAACTCTGTTTATAAGGCTGAAAGAGCAGCTTTGTATTCAGTGATATTTCTAGCCTCACCTAATCCATTAACCACCATCCACTTGATTTTGCCATCGGTGCCAATGATGAATGAGCCACGTGTGGCGCATCCTCGATTTTCATCAAATACGCCATAAGCCTTAGCGATATCACCATGCGGCCAGAAGTCAGAGAGAACTTGGAACTTATATCCCTCTTGCTCGGCAAATACCTTATTTGCATACATTGGATCACAGGAGATCGAAATCAATTCAACCTTCTCATTTTGAAAAGCTGCAAGATCATCACGAAGAGCACATAACTCACCAGTGCAAATACCTGAGAATGCAAATGGATAAAAGATTACAACCACATTCTTTTTGCCTTGGAATGAAGATAGTGAAATCTTCTGGCCATGTTGATTTACTAACTCAAAATCTGGTGCCATAGATCCGATTGCGAGCGCCATTAGATATCTCCTCTATTTTGGTGGATGTTGCTGTAAGTGATTACTACTTTGACTTCTTTTTATTACTGCCTGCATGACGAGCTATTAATCTAGTTGCAGTCCAATCCGCTCCGGCTGGGAATGATGTGGTTTGTGACATTCCAGCAGTTGGTGCTGCATCCTGCACATCACTTGGTTCAACATAACCAGGACGGCCAACCTTTGGTGTTAATAACCAAATCGGTCCATCCTCAGTTAAATAAGTTAGTGCATCAACTAATTCATCAACTAGATCACCATCACCATCTCGCCACCAAAGAATTACTGCATCAACAACCTCTTGGGCTGTTGCATCTAGTGGTTGCGAACCAGTTTTAGCGATAATTGCATCACGTAATGATTGATCGCAATCTGTTTGGTTATAACCAACCTCAAGTATTAATTGGTCAGTGCTTATGCCAAGCCGTTCAACGGTGGCAGCAGGTGCCTGGGCTGAATTCATTAGGAGTAGTCCACCCAACTTTGGCTAATGGTGCAACTCCTAGGCAGTGGTTTTAAGCCAGATCACGCCTAGCCCCTGCTTTAAATATGACCAAACACCCCTTTAGGAGAGAGAATAGGGGCGTGAGTGAAAACTTTAAGGCCCCAGACCACCTGGTGGACCAACTCGTAGATACCGATCCAAATGAGAGCGCAGAGTGGCGCCAATCCTTTGATGCGGTTTTAAAAAATGCAGGTCCAGTTAGAGCTCGTTACTTAATGCTTTCTTTATTACAAAGAGCAAATGAAAAAAATGTTGGTGTCTCAGGACTTCGTACAACAGATTACATAAATACAATTCCACCAGCTCTTGAGCCAACCTTTCCAGGAGATGAGTTTTTAGAGAGAAGAATTCGCGCATACATCAGATGGAATGCCGCAGTTATGGTGCACAGGGCCCAACGTCCTGGTGTTGGCGTTGGTGGACATATTTCAACCTATGCATCAAGTGCTTCGTTATATGAGGTTGGTTTTAATCACTTCTTCCGCGGCAAAGATCATGCAGGTGGTGGAGATCAGATATTTTTCCAAGGACACGCCTCCCCTGGTATGTATGCCAGAGCATTTATGGAAGGACGTCTTACCCAAAAGCAATTAGATGGTTTCCGCCAAGAGTTATCACATGATGGTGGCGGATTATCTTCATATCCGCATCCAAGACTGATGCCAAACTTTTGGGAGTTCCCAACAGTTTCAATGGGAATCGGACCAATCAATGCCATCTACCAAGCAAGATTTAATCGCTATCTAAATGCTCGTGGTTTTAAAGACACAAGTGATCAAAATGTTTGGGCATTTTTAGGAGATGGTGAGATTGATGAGCCAGAGACGCTAAGTGCTATTTCACTTGCTGCCCGTGAAGGCTTAGATAACTTAACCTTTGTTGTTAACTGTAATTTGCAAAGATTAGATGGACCAGTTCGTGGCAATGGAAAGATTATTCAAGAGCTTGAATCTATCTTTGGTGGTGCTGGTTGGAATGTAATTAAAGTTGTTTGGGGAAGAGAGTGGGATCCACTTCTTGCCGCAGATCGTGAGGGTGCATTAGTTGATTTAATGAATAAGACGCCAGATGGTGATTTCCAAACCTTTAAATCGGAAAATGGCGCATTTGTTAGAGAGAACTTCTTTGGTAGAGATCCAAAAACTGCGGCAATGGTCTCATCCTGGAGTGATGATGATATTTGGAATCTAAAACGTGGTGGCCATGATTATCAAAAACTATATGCTGCGTATAAAGC
>JBEGQD010000018.1:0-2548 GCA_041181125.1 Actinomycetota bacterium
GCTTGGATTTGTTGCAATCTTGCAAAAGCTGGCTCAATCTCTCGATCAACCGGTCCGACCGCCATTAATCCTAAAACCTTTATATTTGGAAGAGATGAAATTTGATTTGCTAGCTCAATCAACTTTGCTGGATCCACCCCTCCCCTAGATTCAGGTGGTTCATCCAATGAAACCTGAATAAAAATCTGCCTCGCTTTTACACTTGGTTGCTCGGAGATTATCTTGGCATATTTGAATTGATCGACAGAGTGAATAACCGAGGCCCAACTGCAAATTGATTTTAATTTATTGCTCTGAATTCCCCCTTGAAAATGCCAATTGATATCTTGCGGAAGTGCTTTGGCTTTAACACTTGCTTCCTGATCTCTGTTCTCGCCAAACTCACGTACACCTAAAGAGTAGAGGATCTCTAAATCTGAAATTGGAAAGGTTTTAGTTACAACAATTAAATTTATTTCATTTGGATTTCGGCCACTTTTTGCGGCGGCATCTGTAATTTTTTGCCTTACCTGATTTAGGTTTTCTTCAATTTCCATCTTGCGACTCATAAATTAATCACTCCAACCTGTCTGCCACCTTCGCCATGAGCACGATATGAGAAGTACTCAGCATTCTCTTTGGTGCATATACCAATATTTGAAAGCTTAATTTCAGGTAGTTGGGAAACTAGTCCGGAATATAGATCAAGATAGTTTTGCTTGTTAAAGGTTGCTGGGTAGGCATTTGTTACTTCTGCGAAAATATCTGCGCCCACTTCGTAGCACTTACCGCAAATATGAGGCCCGACAACACCAGTTATCTCTTTTGCGCCAAGTTTTCTCATCTGCGCCACTGCATTAACTGCCACCTGATTCATTAATCCTTTTCGCCCTACATGAACTGCAGCGATCACATTGTTTGAATACAAAAGAAGTGGCAGGCAGTCAGCTACTCTCACCGCAAGCGCAATTTCTTTACTGCAGCTAACCATTGCATCAGCAACTGGCGCTGAAATTGGTTGTTCTATCACCGAAACTTGATTGCCGTGATTTTGAGTCATTATTTGAATTGGCTTTGCTACTAATTTAGATAATCTTTCAATATTGCCACTTGAAACTGGATCGGCTAAGGAACCAAATTCTCTAGCTGTAAAAAGCAGTCGAGCCATTATGGCTTCTACCGCATGAAATCAGGGATATCGATCTCATCTTCTGCAACTAGGTCTTCAAAAGTAATTCGCTTACGTGGACGATCTGAATCGCCAACATTTAAATCAAGTGCCACCGCAAGTGGATCATTAGCAGCGATCGGATCTGCTTCACCACTAATAGTTGCGGCATCAATTACCGGCATGACTACTCGCTTTGGTTGGCCACCATCAAAGCCGGCTGCAATCACAGTAACCCGAACCTCATCCCCCAATGCATCATCAATTACCGTTCCGTAAATAATATTTGCATCTGGATGGGCAGATTTTGCCACTAGCTCAGCAGCCTCTGAAATTTCAAATAATCCAAGATCTGATCCACCAGCAATTGAAAGCAATACGCCATGTGCCCCATCAATTGATGCCTCAAGCAATGGGCTAGAGATCGCAAGTTCAGCAGCTCTAATTGATCTTGCTTCACCTCGCGCTGAACCAATTCCCATCAATGCAGATCCTGCGCCAGCCATCACACTTTTAACATCAGCAAAATCTAGATTGATTAATCCAGGAGTTGTAATCAGATCTGTAATTCCTTGAACACCAGATAGCAGAACTTGATCAGCGGTCTTAAATGCTTCCAATGCTGAGATAGATCTATCCGAAATCGCAAGCAAGCGATCATTTGGAATTACAATCAAAGTATCAACTTCAGTTCTTAAATTCTCAATACCTTCTTCAGCTTGTGCTGTTCTACGCTTACCTTCAAAGGTAAATGGTTTTGTAACAACACCGACAGTTAATGCGCCTAAATCTTTTGCAACCTTTGCAACTATCGGTGCACCACCTGTACCAGTGCCACCGCCTTCACCTGCAGTAACAAAAACCATATCTGCACCACGTAACACTTCTTCAATTTCATCAATATGATCAAGCGCAGCTTGACGTCCAATCTCTGGTGCAGCGCCGGCACCTAATCCTCTAGTTAATTTTCTACCAATATCTAATTTCACATCCGCATCTGACATTAACAATGCTTGGGCATCTGTGTTGATTGCAATAAATTCAACACCTTTTAAACCGACATCAATCATTCGGTTAACAGCGTTTACTCCGCCACCGCCGATACCAACAACTTTGATAACAGCTAAATAGTTTTGCGGTGTTGCCACTTTTTGCCTCTTCCCTAGCCCTAAATCTCAAGTTGAGAGTTAAAGTTATGCTTTTCTGATTACGCAAAACTAGGCACTAGGGGCAAAGCAATCAAACACCGACACGATTTTTAATGCGTTAAATATTTGCTACTAAACCATTGAAAATATCAAAAATTAAACTCTAAAAAGCCCTTTAAAAATCAATGTTTTATTTAACAATTGGAGCTTTTGGCTCTGATAAATCAACCTGTTTTATCCCCTTATTTTCAGG
>JBEGQD010000019.1:0-19118 GCA_041181125.1 Actinomycetota bacterium
GGGCAGGAGGGACTCGAACCCCCAACCGGCCGCTTTGGAGACGGCAACTCTAGCCAATTGAGCTACTGCCCTTTGTCCCGAATTAAGGCATGAAAAATCATGACCTAATACAAGCGCCGGGGGCGAAAGTCTAGAGGAGGTAATAGGAGAAGGTAAAACTGAGATAAATATGAAGCCTCTTTTAGGCGTAGATGGCAGACTTAAGCCCTCATGAGTGCATCAGAAAAATCAAGAGTCTCAAAGCGAGTTTCAGCGATCGCAGAGTCAGCAACGCTTGCAGTTGATGGCAAAGCTAAAGCACTTAAAGCTGCAGGTCGACCAGTAATTGGTTTTGGTGCAGGTGAACCAGATTTTCCAACTCCTGATTACATAGTTAATGCTGCAATTGATGCCGCAAAAGTTGTAGCTAATCATCGCTACACGCCAACTCCAGGTTTACCAGAACTACGCGAAGCAATTGTTAAAAAAACCAAGCGTGATTCAAATTATGAAATTACTTCCGACCAAGTTTTAGTCACAAACGGCGGAAAGCAATCTGTTTATCAATCTTTTGCTGCAATTGTAGATCCAGGTGATGAGGTATTACTTCCTTCGCCATATTGGACTACATATCCAGAGTGCATAAAATTAGCCGGTGGTGTATCGGTTGAAGTTTTTGCAGATGAATCGCAAAACTATTTAGTCTCAGTTGAACAGCTTGAACAAGCCCGCACGCCAAAAACAAAGGTTTTATTATTTTGCTCGCCATCTAATCCAACTGGATCAGTTTATTCACCTGCTCAAGTTAAAGAAATTGGCGAATGGGCTTTAAAAAATAATCTATGGGTTATTACAGATGAAATATATGAACACTTACTTTATGATGGTGCAAAGGCTCCAAGTATTTGCGTCTCAGTCCCAGAGCTTGCTGATCGAACAATAATTGTCAACGGTGTTGCAAAGACCTATGCCATGACTGGTTGGCGCGTTGGTTGGATGATTGGGCCAAAGGATGTCATTAAGGCTGCAACCAATTTACAATCACACCTTTCTTCAAATGTTTCAAATGTTTCCCAACGCGCAGCCATTGCCGCATTGACAGGTGATTTGTCAGCTGTTCATAAAATGGGTGAAGCATTTGATCGTAGAAGAAAGTTGATAGTTAAATTATTAAATGAGATCCCAGGTGTTAGTTGCCCAACTCCAACAGGTGCTTTCTATGTTTACCCATCAGTCAAAGGTGTGCTTGGCAAAGAGATTCGCGGTAAGCGACCTAAAACCTCTGCTGAGCTTGCAACTTTGATATTGGATGAAGTTGAGGTTGCTGCTGTTCCGGGTGAAGCCTTTGGTCCATCTGGTTACCTTCGATTTTCATACGCTTTAGGTGATGAAGATATTGTGGAAGGGATTGGCCGGGTTAAAAAATTACTTAGTGAAGCTATCTAGTTTAAATCCAACCCAATTAATTGCACCTCAGCTACTAATTTAATTCCAAATTTTTCAAATACCTTATCTCTAGCTTTCTTAGCTAACTCCACAATGTCATCAGCGGTTGCATCACCTGAGTTTGTTAAAGCTAAAACATGCTTACTTGAAATTTGAGCGCCAGCTAATTTTTCACCCTTGGTAACACCTGCCTGCTCCATTAACCAGGCAGCTGAGGTTTTAACCTTGCCATCTGCTTGAGGCCATCTTGGCGCACCAGCGGGCAACTTATCAGCTATCTCCTGATTTAAAATTGGATTAATAAAAAACGAACCTGCAGAGAGAATTTCATCTCCGGTTGAGCCAATTAACATTCCCTTACTTCCTCTTAATTCCAAGACTGCTTTACGGACTAAAGTTACTAAAACTCTATCTCCTAGGTTTACTGACAGATGCTTAGCAAGTTCAGCATATTTAATTGGTAGCGATAGTTCACCCTTTCGAAGTTGAAAGGTGACATTTAAAATTACATAGCGTCCAGGCTCTTCTTTAAAAACAGAGTTACGGTATGAGAATTTGCATTCTTCATTGGTAAAGGTCACTACCTCACTTTTTTTGCGATCAAATACTCTTACTCTGGCAATAGTTTCACTTACCTCATGGCCATAAGCGCCAATGTTTTGAATTGGTGCACCACCTACTGTTCCTGGAATTCCGCTTAAGGATTCAAGATCGGCAAAACCTTTTTCAATTGTGAGCGCAACAAATTTATCCCAATCTTCTCCGGCAGAAACTTCAATCATCCCACCACTGCAGGCATCATATTCGAGAGCATTACCTTTGCTCTCAACTCGAATTACAGTGCCAGCAAAACCAGCATCACTTATTAATAGATTAGAACCGCCACCTAAAATTAATACTTTTTCACCTGCACTGTCGGCAGCCTTAACAAACTCAATCAACTCATCCTCGGTGTGAGCATGCACAATCTTTTGTGCAGGGCCTCCTACTTTGAGTGTGGTGAAGTTAGATAACTGTTCCATTAGCTAAGCCTAGCGACGTGGTGAGAGGATCTCATTTTTTCCTCTAAACCGTTCTAAAATTCTTTGGTAATTCTTACGAGAGTTTTTATCCCGATAATCTGGATCGGTATCGTAATAACCATGGTGACGACCTTGCTCGAGTGGTAAATCAATTTGCATCAATTTACCCCCGGCTTGCCTAATCGCAAGAGACAATTCTAAATCTGCATTTCGATAATACTTTGCACTTGGGTTCGCACCACCTGCTGCGATTGTAAATTTTCTATCTAGTGCTAAGTAGTAGCTAAATAGAACATCAACCTCGCCAGCTCCTTTATCAGTGGTAGTCCGCCACTCATCTTCGAGATTTACTAGGCCGCCTTTCCAACCGACTCCTTGGTATCCAGATTCAAGGGTAGAAAGAGTTTCTGGGACTGGGTCCCCAGTAAAAATTGTCGATGGATCCATAATTATTAAATAATCATCAGTGAAAGTATTTAGAAAATAGTTAACAACATTTCCCCAGCCAAGTGGATTTTTTTCTTGCTTGATACTGATCTGTGGTGAATTAAATTGATCCTCAGCTAACCAATTGCTTTTACCGTTGGCATAAATACCTATGGGTGTTTTAGTATGTTTTGTAATTGAGGAAACGCAGGTAATTAAATCCTCAGTAAAACCCTCAGCGATTAAACAGATACGAATTGACCCAGCCATTGGCGGGTTTTAATTAACGAGTTTCGCGGTGGAGTTGCGAAGATTTGCAACGTGGGCAAAACTTCTTTAGCTCTAGACGATCTGGATCGTTACGGCGATTCTTGCGAGTGATGTAATTACGCTCTTTGCACTCAACACATGCCATTGTAATTTTTGGACGTACATCAGCACTTTTGCTTGCCATGGTTGAGCTCCTAGCCTTGTAGTTAAATTAACAATTGTTAATCTCTTATGAGGTGAGGTTACCTGACCCTCACCATTTATCGAAATTGGTGGTAATTCCTCACTGCCTTACATCTTTATTACTTGTAGCGGAGGCGGGATTTGAACCCACGACACAGCGATTATGAGCCGCTTGCTCTACCAAGCTGAGCTACCCCGCCAAACTTTTTACCTTCTATATTTAATTTTGTTCGAGCCCCCTAACGGAATCGAACCGTTGACCTTTTCCTTACCATGGAAACACTCTACCGACTGAGCTAAGGGGGCGAAGTGCTGACTAAGGATACAACTCAATATTGTGAATTACGAATTAGAGCCTTTTCACTTTAAGTAAGCCTTGGTAGCAATCTCTATACGCCTATTTTTATATGAATCTGAAGCGCCAAGCATTACATGTTCAAATGGATTTCCAGCTTTGATTAATTTACGTAATTGGTCTGTCTGCTCTGACTCAACTAAATTTATATGACCAGAGTGAGTTACTTCAACATTTTTATGTGGTTTTACCAATCGATAAACTATGGTTAATCCTTGTATTAATGAATAAACACTTCCCCTCCACCCTCTACCAAATAGCTCTTGTAATTTTAGTTTAAACACAGTTGAGGATAATTGTTTACTATTTTTTACTGGCACATCTAATAAATTTTTAAATATTTTGGCTGTATCTAGCGCACCAACTACTTCACCGAGATTTGCACAATTTTTTGCTAATTCAGCGCGAATACTTTGTGATGCTAATTTAGAGGCACTTTCTTTAATTTCAATTAAATTACTCTGATCAACTGTAAGCGCCATTTTATTGTCACTTGCCCATAAAGCTCTAGAGGTTTGGTTGTCGGTGCCTCTGCTGTTTGGGATGAATAAAGTTGGCACTTTTGCCGCAAGCTCTTCGTGCACACTGTTGTAGCCCGCGGCACAAATTGCAGCATCAAAGGCACTAAGGACGTTTGCTAGCGGAAAGTATCGAACTATTTTTATATCAAGACCATTTGGAGCAAGATTAACTCCATTTGAATCAACTGGTTCTTTAGTAAGGACTACCTGTAAATTCGGCCAAGCAGTTAAACCATTTAACGCAGCGGTCATCTTTGCATTTAAATCAGCTTCACCGACTCCAAGTTGAACTAATACAGCAGGCCTATCTTGGTCTAAACCAAGTGCTGAGCGGGCATCGCTTTTATTTAATGTTGTAGATGGATTGAAAATAGATATTGGTCTGACTAGAACTGAGTCATTCCGGCTTGAAGTTGGTCCCTTGTCATAGCTTTGACCAAAATCTCCAGGAGTAATAATTAAATCCATCATTTTTGATTGAAGATTTAGTAAGTATCGAGTTGGAGTCTTTTGCCAAAAACCTCTTCTAACCCAAACCAACTTAACATCTGGTCTTACGCTTTTAATACCAATAATTCCGGGATATGGCACAACGCCATCAAAACTTACTATTTTGGCATTTGTTTCATCGATTAAAGCCGCTAGCCGATCTCTTAAATATGCATCCCATTCAAATCTACCCATCCATTTACGATCGCGGCCTGGGATGTATTCAAATTGAACTCCGGCAATCTTTGGTACCTCAACTACACCTGATGCCATTGATACGATAATTGGATTAGCAAATTTCTTCAATTCAGAAGCAATCGCACTTGCCCTGGTCAAATGCCCCATTCCGATACCATTACTAGTGGCTAGTATTATGGTTGGCTTATCCATGAAATTAGTATAACTGCAACCAAAGTTAGGATGCCCGGGTGAAGAATGCACCGCTGATAATAATTTTAGGTTTACAAATTTTCTGTGTTTATTACCTAATTCGCACTGCCCGTAATCTTGGCTCAAAATCTACAAAGTACCACCGTGAGCTTATGGAAAATATAAATATGCTCAGAGCTAGCAGTAGGAACAATCTTTTAACACACCTAGCGATTCCTAATACAAAAGAGTTTAAAACAATTAGCTGGGACCATGTTATTTCTTTAACTAGCCATCCAGCTCGATTTAATTCACTAGAAATATCCTTAAAACAAATGCTAAATCAGCATTTAATTCCAAAAGCAATTTACCTTAATATTTTTAAAGATGATATTGATAAACTACCAAGTGGGGTTAGGCAATTAGAATCTAGCGGAATTTTAAAGATTAATCCGTGTGATGATTTAGGACCAGGTAAGAAACTAATCCCAACCCTTAAATTAGAAGATTCTTTACCAATTATTGTCGTTGATGATGATTTACTTTTCGAGTCTGACTTAACCTTAAAGCTAATGGTTCAACACCACTTAACTCCTGATAACGTAGTTGCATCTCGGGTGCACAAAATAGTTTATGAAAAAAATGGTGATATCTCTCAATATAGTAAATGGATAAAAAATTATGCATTATCAAATGGGCCAGACTCTAGTTTATTCGCAACCTCTGGCGCTGGTACGCTTTACAAAAAAGAATTCTTTCATAAAGACGTTATGGATGAGAATACTTATAAGGAACATTGCTTCTTTACAGATGATCTTTGGTGGCATGTCCAAAGTAATCGAGCTGGAGTTAAAACTAAACGTTTGCCTGGTTTTAGTATTTTAAGCTTTATAGATGGCACTCAAGAGGGTGGACTTTGGCAAAGCGGTAATCAAGATAGAAATGATCCGAACTTAAGGCAATTACTAAAAAAATATTCGATGTAATTATTGGTGGCGGGTGAAGGATTTGAACCTTCGAAGGCAGAGCCGGGGGATTTACAGTCCCCTCCCATTGGCCGCTCGGGCAACCCGCCAAGGATTGTTAAGCGTGGTGAAGTCTAAAGCCTAGCCAGTTGTAATGCCAAAAGTTCAATTATTTTTCACAGTTATAAGCAGTAAATTGAACTTAATTACCATAAGTAAATTGGATACTAATAACTAGTAATGTATGGGCATGGCTGATAGTAGTTTCGATATCGTCTCAAAAATTGATCAAATGGAGTTAGACAACGCCTTCAACCAATGCGATCGAGAAATTGCTACTCGATTCGACTTTAAAAATACTGGTGCAAAGATCGAAAAGACTGGTGTTAAGGTATTAATTGAAGCTGATACTGAAGAGCGTGTTAAGGCCGCATTAGATGTATTTAAAGATAAATTAATTAAGCGAAATGTTTCACTAAAGCACTTAGAGGCTAGTGAGCCACAACTGAGTGGAAAAACATACCGCATTAATTGTGAGTTTAAAGAAGGTATTACGACAGAAAATGCTAAAAAGATTGCAAAGTTTTTAAAAGATAATGGGCCTAAAACTCTTAAAACCCAAATTCAAGGTGAAGAACTTAGAGTTTCAAGTAAAAGTAGGGATGATTTACAAACAGCAATCGCACAAGTAAAAAAGGAATCCTGGGATTTTGCAGTTCAGTTCACCAATTATCGCTAACCAACTCTTAAGAAAAGGTCAGATTGAATCGGAATAGTTCAGGTATCGCTTATGGAATTGGTGCCTACGTCATTTGGGGACTGTTACCGATTTATTGGCGATGGCTTGATAGGGCATCAGCCTTTGAAATTTTAGCAAATCGAGCAATCTGGTCTTTAGTGTTCTGCACTATCTTTCTTACTTACCAAAAACAGCTTCGTGAAACATTTAAACTCATTAAAAATACTCGAACATTCTCACTTCTTGCACTTACCTCACTTCTATTGTCAGCGAACTGGGGAATTTATATCTGGTCGGTATCAGTTGATCGAGTAGTTGAGGCAGCGCTTGGGTACTACATAACTCCCCTAGTTGCAGTTAGTTTTGGCGTTTTAGTATTAAAAGAAAAACTACGAAAAATGCAGATCATTTCAGTTTTGCTGGCATCTATAGGTGTGGCAGTTTTGACGATTGCTTACGGTCATATTCCACTGATCGCACTGGGGCTTGCGATTAGTTGGGGCTCATATAGTTTGATTAAAAAAAGACTTAATGCCGGAGCTCTTGAAACCTTATCGATTGAGACGCTAGTCGCATTTTTGCCAAACTTTATATTTTTGATTTATTTAATGAATAAAAATGAAGCAGAGTTTGGTAAAGATTTACCTTTCTCTTTAGCCTTAGCTTCCGCAGGAATATTTACGGTAGTTCCACTCTTAATGTTTAACGCCGCAACAACTAGACTCCCACTTACAATCACTGGATTACTTCAATACATAACCCCAAGCATTATGTTTATAGTTGGATTTGTAGTTTTCCACGAACCGCTAACTGCATCAAAAATTATCGGTTTTATGTTTATTTGGGTTGCGCTAGGTTTTCTGGGAACAGACTTAGTTAAATCAAGTCGATCTGTTAACTAGTGCAAAGGTTAAATTAACTAGAGCCTGTTTAGCTGGTCCTTCTGGTAAATCAACAAGTAAGCCATTTGCATCATTTGCAATTTTTGTTAAATACTCTTGTACTTGTTTAAGAGCTTTATGATTCCTAAGTTGCAGTATTACTTTAGGTAGATCTTCATCACTTATTGGACCACTTAATTTAGATATTAACTCCTTATCAGATGGTTCATTTGCCGCAATTACATAAAGAGTGACAAGGGTTGGTATTCCCTCCTTTAAGTCAGTCCCTGGTGTTTTGCCAGAGGCGGTTTGGCTACTAGCAACATCAAGTAGATCGTCTGCTACTTGGAAAGCAACTCCTATTTTTTCCCCAAATTTTGTTAACACCTCAACTACTTCAGGTGTTGCCCCGGATAATAAGGCCCCGAATCTTGCACTAGTTGCAATTAATGAACCAGTTTTATCAGCTACAACCTTCATATAGTGGTCAATTTGGGAAAGACCTTCGCTCTTACCTTGTGTTTCCTTTATCTGCCCAATAACTAACCGTTCAAATGTTTTTGCTTGTAATTTAACCGCCTCTGGTCCGATATCTGCCAACATATCTGAAACCTTTGAGAACAGATAATCACCAGTTAAAATTGCAACTGCATTGTCCCATTTCTTATTTGCACTTATAACTCCACGCCTTAGAACTGCATCGTCCATTACATCGTCGTGATAAAGAGTTGCAAGATGAGTTAGCTCGCAGCAAACTGCAGCTTTTATGATGTCATAATTACTTGGATCACCAAATTGAGCAGCGATTAATGTAAGCAAGGGGCGTAATCGCTTGCCGCCAGCTTCAACTAGATGCCTCGATGTTTCAACAACTAACGGGTAATCACCCTTTATATGTGATCGCATTAACTCTTCAACTCGTTGCATGTCAGCAACAAGTGAATCTTCAAGCTTTTTATCTAAATTAGGAATTCCTATTTGATTCATTATTTAATAAAGTTTGCAAAATTATCTGCAGTTGTAAGAAGAAGTGAAGGCGCTATACCTAACGTAATTGAGATAACAGCTGAGATAATTATTGAAACTCTACTCTTTATTGATGGAATGATTACAGAAACAGAATTATTAACCGGATCAGTAAAGAACATCATGATTATTACGCGTATATAGAAAAATGCTGCAATTGCACTTGCTAGAACGCCGACAACAACAAGTGCGATGTTTCCAGATTCATATGCGGCTGAAAAAATTGCAAATTTTCCAACAAAACCTGAAGTTAATGGAATGCCAGCAAAACTTAATAGCAAAAATGAGAATGTCGCAGCAATAAGTGGTGATTTCTTACCCAAGCCAACCCATCTATTTAAGTCGCTAACCTCACCTGAAGAATCCCTAATTAAAGCGATAATTCCAAAAGCTCCTAGCGTGGCAAAACCATATGCAAATAAATAAAATAGAGAAGCTGCTAACCCGTCTTTGTTTAAAGCAACAACGCCGGATAGCAAAAATCCAGCATGGGCAATAGATGAGTAGGCGAGCATTCGTTTAACATCTCGCTGAGCGATTGCCACTAGTGAACCGAATAGCATCGTAATTATTGCAACTGCTGTAATGATTGGTCGCCAAATAGTTTGAGATTCTGCAAAACCTACATAGAAAATACGTAAGATCGCGCCAAAAGCCGCAACTTTTGTACAAGCAGCCATGAATGCAGTCACTGGAGTTGGAGCGCCTTGATAAACATCTGGTGTCCAGGAATGAAATGGAACTGCGCTAATTTTAAATAATAATCCAACAGAAACAAAGATTATTCCGATAAGCAAGAAAATATCATTCGCACCTCCTGCTGCTGCACTAATCCCAGCTAGTGAAATTGTGCCGGCATAGCCATACAAGAATGCAGCACCAAATAGGAAAAACGCTGATGCGTATGCACCTAGTAAAAAGTATTTAAGAGCCGATTCCTGTGATAACAATCTACGTCTGCGGGATAGCCCAGCTAATAGATACAACGGAAGAGAAAACACCTCTAGTGCAACAAATAAAGTAATTAGGTCAGTTGCAACTGGGAAAAGCATCATGCCGGCTACCGCAAATAAAAATAGTGGAAAAATTTCAGTTTGCTTACTTTTTTCTCGTAATGAGCTTTGCTCTTCATTAGATCCAGGAAGTGCTGAAGCTAGAGCAGCGAAATTATCCAAATCAGCAATTAACAAGACTGCAACTAATGCGAGTAAAATCACTGTTGCCTGTAAAAAAATACCAGCTTTATCAATAGTTACAGAATTAACGGCTGCTGTTGTCGAAGATTGATCCCTAATTCGCCATAACTGTTGAAGGGAAAGCAATAACGTACCAAGACTAAGAGTTAGTTGAATAGCGGTGCGGTGAACCATAGAGACAAACGCTTCAACTAATACACCAGCTACCGCTCCTGCAAGAACAATAAGGATAGGAGCTAGAAGTGAATAACTTAATGATGGTGCAGTAAGCATTACTTAACCACCTTTGCTACGGGATCGGTATAGCCCGCATTAACAACAACTTTTTCAGAGGTTGGATTAATCAAATCCAAAACTGGTTTTGGATAAAAACCCATCAAAATAATTATTAAAATTACTGGTGAAATAGCTAATTTTTCTCGAAGGCTCAAGTCATCTAACTTTTCATTACCAGCAACAATCGGACCATGAAGCATCTTCTGAACAGGAATCAAAATATACAATGCAGCGAGAACAATCCCGATAGTTCCTATTACAGCTGCAATTGGATAACGTGTAAATGTTCCTACCAAAACTAGAAACTCACTGACAAAACTGGATAAACCAGGTAAGGCCAAACTAGACATACCAGCAATAAAGAATGTCCATGCCATAACTGGGGTAACCCGTTGTAAACCACCAAAATCAGAAATGGTTGAGGAGCTTCTGCGCTTAATCATCCAGCCTGCAATTAAGAAGAGTGCTGCGGTAGAAAATCCATGGTTAACCATATATAAATTTGCACCAGACATTCCTTGCGATGTCATAGCGAAAATTCCCATAGTTATGAATCCAAAGTGTGAAATAGATGTAAAGGCAATTAACCCTTTAATATCTTTTTGCCCTATCGCCATAAAAGCACCATAAATAATCGAAACTACAGCCAAAGTAATAATTATTGGCGTAAATGTTTTACTTGCATCAGGGAACAATTGAATACAAAATCTAATCATTCCATACGTGCCCACCTTATCTAGAACGCCAAGAAGAAGAACTGAAGTTCCAGGGGTTGCAGCTTTAGCCGCATCTGGTAGCCAGGTATGGAATGGCCAAAGCGGAGCCTTGATCGCAAATGCAATGAAAAATCCGAGGAACAACAGATTCTCAGTTCTATTATCGATTTCAAGGGTAGCTAATTGCGTCAGATCAAAAGTAGCGCCAATTTGATTGCCGGAAATTACATAAATGCCAATAATTGAAGCAAGCATTAATAACCCACCAAATAAGCTATAGAGCAAAAACTTAACTGCTGCAGCTGACTTATTGCCACTACCGTACCCACCTATTAAGAAATAAATTGGTATCAACATTGCTTCAAAGAACACGTAAAAAAGGAACAAATCTGTCGCAGCAAATACACCAATCATCATTGTTTCTAAAACTAAAATTAAAATATAAAATGCCTTTGAACTCCATCTACCGCCATCAGAGTCATGCCATGTTGCTAATAAAACAATAGGTACTAGAATCGTTGAAAGTAGTATTAAAACTAGTGAAATTCCATCTAATCCAACCGCGTAATTGATATTAAAAGTTGGTATCCAGGCATTGCTTTGGACAAATTGAAGTGAGGTATTTGATTTATCAAATCCAGTTGCTAAAAACAAGGATGCCAGTGCAACAATTACTGAACCAGCAAATGAAATTCTTTTAATCAATTCATTATTTTTACTTGGGATGAATGAAATTATTCCTGCGATAATCAATGGCAGTAGTCCTACAATGGTCAATAGGTTCACGCAGTCACCGCCCAAATAACTGTAAGTAGCGCTAGCGCACCAATAACAGTCAATAACGCATAACTTCTAACATAACCGCTTTGTAAAGAGCGAAGCTTGCTACCAGCGGTAAGCGAGATGCTTCCAACCGCCCTCACTGTTCCATCTATGATCAAATAATCTAAATTCATTAATTTACTAACAAATGATTGACCAGGTCGCATAAAAACTGTTTCGTTAAAATCATCTTGAAATAGATCACGCCTTGCAGCCTTAGTCAGCAATGAAACATTTACCGGAGCTACCGCCAACTGATCGCCGCGATATTTCATTATTGCAATTGAAACTCCAATAACTACAACAGATAAAGTCATTACTGAAACAACAATCGGAGGTAAAAACTCTTCAGCATGGTGTTCCTTAAGTGGATTAACAATTGGCTCTAGCCAATGCACTAAACCTTGGCCTTTAGATAAAACAAAGCCGGATACAACCGATCCCACTGAAAGTAAAGTGATAGGAATTAACATCAATGCTGGACTTTCATGTGGCTCATCAGCATGTCCCCATCTTTCATTACCAAAGAAAGTAAGAATGACAACTCTGGTCATATAAAATGCGGTAATCATTGCACCAACCAAAGTCGCTACACCTAACGCGATTCCCTTGACCCCACCGGCATTAAATGCGGTTTCAATTATTTTATCTTTTGAATAAAATCCAGCAAATGGCGGAACGCCAATGATCGCTAAATATCCAAGACCAAATGTTATTGCGGTGATTGGCATGAATTTTCCAATTCCGCCAAACTTCCTCATATTTACTTCATCTTTCATTCCGTGCATCACTGAACCGGCGCCAAGGAACATGCTTGCTTTAAAGAATCCGTGCGTCAATAAGTGCATGATCGCAAATGCATAACCAATTGGGCCAAGTCCAGTTGCCAAAATCATGTATCCAATTTGAGACATTGTTGATGCTGCTAATGCTTTTTTAATATCATCTTTAGCTGTTCCGATAATGGCACCAAACAAAAGAGTTATCCCACCGATGACTAAAACCATGAGCTGGGCGATTGGTGCTTGGTCAAAAATAAAATTAGAGCGAGTAATTAAGTAAACACCGGCAGTAACCATGGTCGCGGCGTGGATTAATGCTGAAACTGGTGTTGGGCCAGCCATTGCATCCCCTAGCCATGATTGCAATGGAAATTGAGCAGATTTTCCGCAAGCAGCTAGTAACAACATTAAACCAATTGCAGTTAGTTGAGTTGAAGATGCATGCTCGGCATGCGCTTTTATGCCAGCAAATGAAACATCACCAAATGTAGCAAAAGCAATCATTATGGCGAGTGATAAACCAACATCACCTACTCTGTTAGCTACAAAAGCTTTTTTGGCCGCAGTGGCATATGCCGGTTTTTGGTTCCAAAAGCCAATTAATAAATACGAAGCCAGACCAACACCTTCCCAGCCAACATAAAGATTTAAATATGAATCTCCAAGAACTAAAAGCAGCATTGCAGCAATAAAGAGGTTTAAGTATGCAAAAAATCTACGTCGATCAAGATCATGAGACATATATGCAATTGAGTAGATATGAATTAAAGTTCCAACGCCAGTTATCAGCAGTACAAAGCAGATGGATAATTGATCTAGTAATAATGATGCATCTACTTTAAATGTACCGACTGAGATCCAAGTAAATAGTTTTTGGGTGACCGCCCGACTTTCCTCTGGCCGTCCCTGCATAGCAAAAAACTCAATAACACCAACTGTGAATGCTGAGGCAGAGACTGTGGTTGCTAACACATGCCCCCATGAGTTAGATCGCTTACCAGCAAGAAGCAATATGGCAGAACTAAATAGTGGTAAAGCAATTAACCAAACTAAATTAGCTGAAGTTAACATAATTATCTTTTCAACAAACTTGCATCATCTACAGATGCAGAACGACGAGATCGATAAATTGTCACAATAATTGCAAGTCCAACCACAACTTCACAGGCAGCGACCACCATTGTAAAGAAAGCAACTACCTGGCCTTCAAGATTTCCATTAATTCGAGCGAAAGTTACGAATGCAAGATTTGCAGCGTTTAGCATCAATTCAATACACATAAATACTACGATTGCATTTCGTCTTACTACAACTCCTATTGCTCCGATAGTAAACAAAATTGCAGAAAGATAAAGGTAGTTAGCAATTGACATTACTTCTCCTCTTCTTCCTGAGTAAGTTGGTACTTAGAACTTTCAATAATGTCACCGCGCGCCTGCAGCACCGCAGAGATTGAAGAAGGTGCTGGTTGACCGTTAGGTAATAAAGCTGGAACATCTACCGCATTATGTAGTGCGTAAACACCCGGACCAGGAAGTCCAGCCGCATCCTTTAGATCACTCTTTCTAAATCTAGCAATTGATAAATCTCGTTGTGCAAACTGGGATCTTGATTTTTGACTATGGGCCAAGACCATCGCGCCAAGGGCTGCAGTTATAAGTAGTGCAGAAACTACCTCAAAAGCAAAGACATATTTGGTGAAAAGTTGTTCAGCAATTCCATTTGCATTACCGCCAGCATTTGCCAAGATAATTCCGATTGTTGGCCTGTTAAATGTTGCTCGGCCAATTAAAGATATTAGTAACCCACCAAATCCAATGGCCGCAGTTATTGCAATAGGGCGTAAGCCTTTTATGTTTTCTTCTAAAGAATCGGAGGTGTCTACACCAACTAGCATTAGGATAAATAAGAAAAGCATCATCACCGCACCGGTATAGACAACAATCTGAACTATTCCTAAGAACAAGGCATCCTGTGCAATATAAAAAATAGCAAGAGATACCATTACCCAAGCAAGAAGTAACGCAGAATGGACTGCTTTTTTAACTAATAACATTCCAAGAGATGCTAAAACAGAAAGTGGTGCTAATAAATAAAATAGTACAGATTCTGGCCCAGCGGTTGTACCAACATCTAGCGCTAAATTAATCATTTTTAGCTATTCCTTGAGATGGGTGTGATCCAGTCACTTCACCACGGTAATAATTACCATCATCAGTATTTGGATACATTGGATGTGGTGGTGGCACCATTCCAGCTCTTAGCGGACCTAGTAAGTCATCTTTTTCAAATATTAACTTCGCTCGGGTGTCATCGGCTAATTCATACTCGTTTGTCATAGTCAGCGCTCTTGTTGGACAAGCCTCGATGCATAACCCGCAAAAAATACAGCGTAGATAGTTAATCTGATAAACCTTGCCATACCGTTCACCTGGTGAGAATTGCGCACCTTCTTTATTGTCGGCACCTTCAACATAAATAGCATCTGCTGGGCAAGCCCAAGCACATAATTCGCAACCAATACATTTTTCAAGTCCATCTGGGTGGCGATTTAACTGATGTCGGCCATGGAATCTTTCAGCAGTTGGTTCTTTAACCTCAGGATATTGAACAGTATTAACTTTTTTAAACATAGTTTTAAATGTCACCCAAAAGCCCAGAAGTTGCTTTCCAAAACTAGAACTATTGTGATTTGTAATTGGTGCTTTTGATTGGTCTGCCTTTGCTAAACCAAACTCATCAGATTTCGGCATTAATTCATCAGCCATTTAACTGCTCCACTTCTGAGTTTGGGATTACAGGGACTGGGAAATCTGGTTTTCTTAAGTTTGTAATTTTTGTATCTGCAAGTTTTTTTGCTTTAGATCGATCTGACAGTGAAGTTACTCCTATATAAATAAAGGCAATTGAAAAAATAAAGGCGATAATTAAAAATCTAGGTGATTCACGCTGAGACATTACCCGTAAAGTTGAAACTACCATAATCCAAGCAAGTGAGAATGGAATTAAAACTTTCCAACCAAACTTCATAAACTGGTCATAACGTAGGCGAGGTAAAGTTCCGCGAAGCCAAACAAACACAAAGAAAAATGCTAATACTTTTATAAAGAACCAGACTAAAGTAAACCAACCACCAAGCCATTGTTCAGTAAAGGTTAACCCAGGTAGTGCATGATATCCACCTAAGAAAAGAGTGGTTGCTAAAGCAGAGACTGCAATAATGTTTACATACTCTGATAAAAAGAATAGCGCGAACTTAAGTGATGAATACTCGGTATGAAAACCGCCGACTAACTCACCCTCTGCTTCAGCTAGGTCAAATGGTGCTCTATTAGTCTCACCAACCATTGAAATTGCATATATTAGAAATGATGGAAAAAGTATGACCACATTCCACCAGTCGTGCTGTGCTGCAACAATTTCAGATGTAGACATGGAGCCAGAATAAATAAACACTGCAACTAAAGATAACCCCATGGCGACTTCATATGAAATAACTTGCGCAGATGAGCGAAGTCCACCTAGTAACGGGTATGTTGATCCGGAAGACCAACCAGCTAAAACAATTCCATAAACACCAACAGAAGCAATGGCTAATACATAAAGAACTCCTACTGATAAATCAGTAAGTTGCATTGCGGTTGTATGACCAAAGAAATTAACCTCTCCAGTAAGTGGGATTACTGCAAATGCCATAAAACATGTTGTGGTGCTTATTACTGGGGCTAACACAAAGACAATTCGGTCGGCCGCCTTAGGAATTAAATCCTCTTTTAGCGCTAATTTCACACCATCTACTAGTGCTTGCAGTAATCCAAATTTTCCAACGCGATTGGGCCCACTTCTTTGTTGCATCCGAGCAACTATCCGTCGCTCTCCCCACACCGACATAATTGTTAAAAATACGCATGCTGCGAAAATTATTAATCCCTTAATTGCGATAATCCATCCCGGATCTTGGCTAATTAGCTCTGCATTACTCATGCTTTAGCAACCTTCACAATTGAATTACTAACAACGCCAAGATTTCTAATTAATTGACTGCTAACTGAGTTACGTGGCAACCAAACACTTGATTCTTCAATATCTAAAACCTTACAAGGCAAAGTTATTGCACCATAATCATTTGAAACTCGTACTAGTTGATCCTCTTTGACCCCAAGTTTTGCTGCTCTATCGGGGCTAATAACTACCACTGATTTGCGAGCTGTACCAGCAAGATTATCCTCACCGTCTTGCAGCGAGCCTTTATCTAATAAATTACGCCAAGAATTTAGAACTGCTTCATCATTTCCTACAGTTTTTCTTGGTTCATTGCTAACTGACTTCATTGCAGCTTTCGAACCATCCCAATTTCCAATTGAATCAAACTCTGATTTTGCGGCTTTTACAGTTGGTAAATTAATTGGCTTACCGATCTCATCAGCTAGCATTGAAAGTATTCTTACATCACTTCGATTTAATGATTGCTCCACTGCTGCCTCAAAACTCCGAACTTTTCCCTGCCAATCCATAAATGATCCGCTTTTTTCAACAACTGCTGCTACCGGTAATACTACATTTGCAATATCTGTAATATCACTGTGGCGAATTTCAAGTGAAACAATAAACTTCTTAGATAATTTAATTTTTGCATCAGCGGAAATATCCATTGGATCAACGCCACCAATTAATACTGCATCAAGATTTGAATTGATTATCTCGTAGGTATTTAACCCTGGATCTGATGGAAGTGAGTTAGCTGACCAAACTGTTGCAATATCTACTCGAGCGGAGTTATCTGTTACTAATCTATTACCAGGCAAAATGTTTGAAGCTGCGCCAGCCATTATTGCACCGCGCTCACCAGCTCTTCTTGGAATCCAACCTAGTTTTGCACCGGATTTTGCAATCAATTGCGTGATGGCAAACAAGGCGCCAGGTGTTTCAGCTAATCTTTCGCCAATTAATACCACAGATTTGCTACTTAATTCATTTAGCCCAGTTATCGCAGATATTTCATTTCCGGCAGCTGTCTTAACTAAGTTTGCATTTAGTTTTTTAGTGCCCCTACTAGCAAACGGTGCGATTGAGGTAACTTTAAGTGCGCGCTTATGAACCTGCTTATAAATTCGAAGAAATACTATTGGTGATTCATCCTCTGGTTCAAAATTAATCAATACAACATGATCGGCTTTATCAATATCTTTATAGGTAGCCGTTAGAGGTGCACTTGCTAAGAAATCTAACTCTTCGCTGCTGCTTGTCCGCGCCCTAAAATCAATGTTGTTGGTACCAAGAGTGATACGAGCAAATTTGCTATAGCCGTAAGCATCCTCGATTGTGGCACGTCCACCAACTAATACACCAGCTTTAACGTGTTTTAAACCAGCGGCAGCAGCAGCTATCGCCTCTGGCCAAGATGATTCCTTTAATTGTCCATTTTCATCTCTAATCATTGGCACAGTAATTCGATTCTTAGCTACCTCATATTTAAATGCCCACCGACCCTTATCGCAATTCCACTCTTCATTAACGTCAGTATCATCGCCAGCTAATCTTCTTAAAGTTTTTCCTCGTCTAACATCAGTACGCATATCGCAACCGGATGCACAGTGTTCACATGCCGATTTAGTTGAAACCAAATCGAATGGGCGAGCGCGGAATCGATATGAAGTTCCAGTTAATGCACCAACTGGACAAATTTGAACAGTATTACCTGAGTAATAAGAATCAAATGGTTCATCCTCATATATACCAACTTGCTGCAAAGCGCCACGTTCATTTAAAGTTATAAATGGATCACCCGCAATTTGCTCAGAAAATCTAGTGCAACGGGCGCAAAGAACACATCGTTCACGATCTAATAAAACTTGAGATGAAATTGCTACTGGTTTTTCAAATGTTCTCTTAATACCTTCGAATCTTGATTCGCTTCTGCCGGTTGACATTGCTTGATTTTGAAGTGGGCACTCTCCGCCTTTATCGCAAACTGGGCAATCTAATGGATGGTTTATTAACAACAACTCCATAATTCCTTTTTGTGCCTTATCAGCAACAGGTGAGGTTAATTGAGTTTTAACAATCATTCCATTTTCGACTGGAATTGTGCAGGAAGCTTGTGGTTTTGGAAATGCTCGACCATTTATTTCTATATCAACTAAACACTGTCGGCAAGCACCTGCTGGTTCTAATAGTGGATGGTCGCAAAATCTTGGAATTTGAATTCCTAGTTTTTCTGCAGCACGGATAACTAAGGTTCCTTTTGGAACAGTTATCTCAAAACCATCAATTACGCATGTAATCATCTCTATGGCCTGCTCTGTACCAACCTCTTGAATGCTCATTTAACACCTGATGTTTCAAATAATGTTGCCGCCATTGGATCAAATGGACATCTACCAGTAGTTAAGTGATCTAAATACTCTTGTCGGAAATATTTTAGTGAAGAAATAATAGGACTAGCTGCGCCATCTGCTAACGCGCAGAATGATCTTCCCATGATGTTGTCACATAGATCTAACAACTTATCTAAATCTGCCTCTACTCCCTTACCAGCCTCTAAATCTTTTAATACCTGTACTAACCACCAAGTACCTTCGCGGCATGGCGTGCATTTGCCACAGGATTCATGTTTGTAAAACTCTGTCCAACGAAGTACCGCTCTAACTACACA
>JBEGQD010000020.1:0-2507 GCA_041181125.1 Actinomycetota bacterium
CGGGAAGAGAATAAATCTCCGATTTATCAATGGCATAAAGATAATGGCGCAGTATTTGGAGAGAAGGCAGCCTGGGAGCGGGTTAATTACTATTTAAATCCTAATGAGAAGTTGGATGAGAGTTTAAAACCAAATGGTTGGGTTGGAAAAAATTGGCACCCCGCAGTATCACTTGAACACTTTGCTACAAGAGAGTCTGCTGGATTATTTGATGAATCTAGTTTTTCTAAAATAAAGATTACAGGTAAAAAATCTGGTGAGTTTTTAAATTATGTTTGTGCTAATAATGTTGTTAAAGGCGTGGGTAGAACTACCTATACCCAAGCGCTAAATAAAAAGGGTGGAATTGAATCTGATTACACAGTAACTCAAGTAGCAGATGATGAGTTTTTAATTATCACTGGAACTGCATTTTTAAATCATGATAAGGGCTGGCTAGAAAAGGTAGCTAGAGAGGGTAATTTTGAGGAGGTAGAGATCACCGATATCACAAAGCAGCTTGCCTGCTTTGGTATCTGGGGGCCAAATGCTAGAAAGATATTACAGAAAGTAACCAATGCGGATCTATCAAATCAAGCTTTTGGTTTTATGCACTCAAAGATAATTGAGTTAGGTGGTGTTAATTTAAGAGCTACTCGAATTACCTATGTCGGTGAGTTGGGTTGGGAGTTATATGTGCCAGCAGATGATGCATTAAAGGTTTGGCTTTTGATTTTAGAGGCGGGTAATGAGTTTAATCTTCGCCCATGTGGCTATCGAGCAATTGAATCTCTTCGTCTAGAAAAAGGATATAGAGCTTGGGCTGGTGAGATCAATTCTGAGACTAACCCATTTGAGGCTGGATTAGGGTTTGCAGTTGCAATGAAGAAAGATAATTTTGTTGGCAAGCAAGCAGTAGAGCGATTAAAAGATAATTTAACTAGAAAATTAAGTGCTCTAACATTTGATGATATTAAAGATGTGGCTATGGGAAATGAGCCGATATTTGTGAACAATTCGGTAGTAGGAAGAGTTAAATCAGCCGGTCAGGGTTACACCATTAAAAAAGCGATCGCATATGCATATTTACCAGCCGATATCGCAAAGGTTGGTACAAAAGTTGAGGTCGAGATGTTTGGAACTAAGAAAACAGCCACTATTGAGGCTGAACCTTTATTTGATCCTGAAAGTGAAAGGGTAAAGAGCTAGTTTTCTATACAAGGGTTTTACTCATCTTACTTTCTCAGAGAATTTAAAGATTTATATAGCAATTCCACCAGAAAATAGGGGTGTAAATGGGGTGCTCATTTAGTTAGCGTATAGGTAAAATTAAGATTTTGTTCAAAAAATTATCATCTCGCAGAAAGATTTAACTTAAAAAACTGCGATTAATTACTTTAATTCCCAGCTAACAAACAGTGATACTTCAACCTTAGTTGATCCCATATCAAATGATGTGCCAAGTGCCTCTTTACTTGTTGCCATTGGCATTACTGGTGCTTCAGATCCACTCTCATTAATCGATAAGATCTTGCCTAATTTCTTACCAGTTAACTGTGCGTAATCTTGAGCCTTTAACTTTGCCTTAGCAATTGCATCCTCCCTAGCACTCTTTGTTACTGCCTCTAGATCTATCACAAAAGATGAGATGGAGTTGATCTGAAACTTATCGCTAGTTGCAGCAATTAATTGATCAATTACACCACCTGCTGCTTTGCCATCATCTAATACCACCTCATACCCTTGAGATACCCGGTAGCCTAAAAGATTTCGCCCACCAGTTTGGGTGTAGGAGTACTCAGGATAAATAGAAAGATTTGCTGAGGATATATTTTTCTTGTCGACATTATTTGCAGCTAATACCTGCCTAATACTCTCACCAATCTTTGCAATTTCAGAAAGTCCTGCAGCAGAAGTTTTTGCCAAGGTAGTTGCAGATCCACTTAATCTAATTCCATCTGGGGTAATTGATGCACTACCGACTGCAGAGAAGGCAACCGAAGGTGGGTAGTAATTATTTACCTTATTTACCACCATACTTAAGACAACAACCAAGGCAACTAAAAGTGCGCTAATTGCAGCTATAAATACTTGATTAGCAGTTAAATTAACTTTACCTAAACCTTTTACTGCCTTGCGCTCTACCATGGCCCTATCTTTACACACCAAGGAGTAATAACTGATCTGAAATTGCAGATAGTTTGGCTAATTTTTGCTTAATACTTACTCTACTTAACCCAACCACTCATATGAGGTTGCGATAACTCATTTGGTGCAATAGATGACAGATAGTGCCTAAGCGATTTAATCTAGCTGATTAATATTAGTTCAAATTACTTTAAGTAATTGTTAAGCCGATACTAAGCAGGTGGAATTAAGGTGTTGGCAAAGATCTGCCAAGCAAGTGCTGATTTTGCCACCAAAGATAGGGTGATGTAGGTAGCCTCCCCGCGAAGGTAATCACTCCACTTACCCACCTTTTTGTATTGCAAAAATTGCACCAAGGCAAATGAGTTAAAGAATAAAAA
>JBEGQD010000021.1:0-4510 GCA_041181125.1 Actinomycetota bacterium
TCTCACATGTGCCAGAAAGGAGTGCGAATTTGCGCCAGCCAACTGGTTTAGTAAATACCTTCTTATCACTCTTTGGGGGAAAGAGAAATGAAACTAGTAATACCCCAATTCTTGCGCCAAAGAGTGCGGGCAGGATCTCATTGTTTTCAATTAAGGTCATAATGAAGGAAAAGCCAGAGAAGAATGTGGCAGCAGATGCGGTTAAAAAGAAAGCGCTAAATGTTGCCTTCTGAGAACTTACCCCTTGGCGAGAGCAAAGATATAAACCAGTTGCACCTAACGCTGCAGCAATTGGAAACAAAATAGATAACTCCTCATTTTTAACGATGACAGCAAAGAGGATTAGGTTAAAAGATTGCACCAATGCCACAACTGGTCCGACAAATGAGACGGATGAGACTGAGAATGCTTGGTAGAGAGGTGGCAGACCAAGTCCGCCGGAAAAGCCCGCTGCAATACCAATTAATACAACACGCAGAGTTAGTGAGTTTAGATCAAATGCAATTACCAGACAGATTAAAGCAAATGCGATTGTGGAGGAGGCTCGTAATGTGTTGCGCCAGGAGGATTGCTGGGTTGATTTACCACCAAGGGTATTGGTTAAGGCATTGCCTAAGGCATTAGAAAAGGAGGAGAGTTCACCAATCAAAGTTGAACCACGCTAGGTGAGAGTTTGAATTGTTAATTGTTTGCTGCTCTTTTCAAATATCAGTATTTGATTATTTGGTAGCTGCTGCCAGCCTGCCTGATCCCAACCACTTGAGGCGACAATAACCTGTCCATTTTTCTGGGTGTATTTAAGTTGGTAGTAATCACTTTGTTCCTTAAATCTATCTGGGATCTTGGCTTGGTTATAAACACAGGCTGCTGCAAAGTAATCCTTATTTGTAATCATCATATTTATGGATGAGTAGGAGCAGCTATTTTTAATATAGGAAAGGCCAGATTTAATACCCTCAACAAAGCCATCTTTTTCTATTTTGGTTAAGAGAAAGAGGAAGTAACGCTCTGAATCTGTTGCGCCCTTAGCAAGGGATAAGTACCGCTGATCAATTAATGGATCTAAACAATCAAAGGGTGAGATCGAGCCATTATGGATAAAGGAGATATCTTGATAGGTAAATGGATGGGTGTTGTTCTCATTTATCGCCATGCCAGCAGTTGCCCACCTTAGGTGGAGTAAGGCAGAGGATGATTTATGGCTTTCTAGTTGTTGTTTAAAGTTTTCACTCTTCGTGGCAGCAACCGGCTCTTTATATAGCTGTGCGCTCTTGCCCTCACTAGTTGCAATACCCCAACCATCACAGTGATCATCAGCTAGCTTTACAAATTGATTAAAGTTTTCACCAACAACCTCACTAAAAGTGGCAGGTGTAGTCGAGGAGTAACCAAGTAAGCGACACATAGGTAAACCCTAATCTATTTTAATTTTAACTAGGCGATTTAAAAAAAATTAAGGGGCCAGCATGGCTGGCCCCTTAACCTACTTACCTTCTTTTTACCGCTTACTTATGACCTTTAATGGCAGCTTCTTCCTCAGGGGAGAGAACAAGCTTTTTGCGACCAAATAGACCAAAGCCAACTAGGCCGATTACATAAACAATTGCAATCGCTTGGATAGCAGTTGTTAATGCTGGGTTTAATGCTTGACCAACAAATACCAATGCAGCAAGAAGACCTGCCACAATCGCTCCCATTGAGCCAACTGGTGATTTATAAGGACGAGCAAGATTTGGTAATCGCTTCTTTAGTAGTAGGTAGCTAATCATTTGAAGCATGTAAGCGATAACTGCGCCCCACACTGCAATATTTAGAACTACCGCACCTGCTGACTCACCGCCATATTGAGCCCAAAGAAGTGCTGCATAACCAATTACCGCACCTGCAATTAAGGCTGTCCATGGTGTCTTTCGGCTACCAGTCAAAGAAAGCATCTTTGGATAGTAACCAGCACGAGATAGTGAGTAGATATTTCTGCCGTAGGCAAACATGATTCCTTGCAATGAAGCCAGCAGTCCAACTAGGGCAAAGGCAGCAAGGAGGGCAGCAACATCTGAGTTAGGCAGGATTGCTCTAAACCCATCTAGAAGTGGCTCACCTGATTCACTTAACTCCTTTGCACCAGTTAATCCTGGATTTAATACCAACACCAACATCGCGGTAACAACAAGTGTTGCCATACCGCGAATACCAGCCTTTGGAATATCTCGAGCTGGCTCATGTGCTTCCTCTGCTGCAAGTGGTAACTCTTCAATTCCTAGGAAGAACCACATTGCAAATGGCATCGCTGCCACAATTGGCCATAGACCAAATGGCAAGAAGTTTGAATTTCCAGCCTCAGGTGCAATATTGGTCAAGTTATCAAATGAGAACTTGCCGCTAAATACTGCCATCACTGTGAAGAGAGCAATCACACCGAGGGTGATAAATGAAACCCAGATTGCAAACTTAAATGAGAGTGCAGTTCCCGAGATATTTAATAGTAAGAAGATTGCATAGAGAATGATCCACCAAGCCCAAACAGGCATAGATAGATCAAACAACTCTTTAGTAATTGAGTCAGCGTAAGAGGCTGAGAAGAAGACAATTACTGCTGTGGTTGCTACATACTCAATGGTTTCGGCAAAGCCGGTTACAAAGCCACCCCAAGGCCCCATTGATGATCTTGCAAATGAGTAAGCACCACCTGTGTGAGGAAGGGCTGCTGCCATCTCACCAATTGAAAATAACATTCCGTAATACATAATGATTACCAAAACTGTGGCGATAAATAATCCGCCCCAACCAGCTTCGGCAATACCAAAGTTCCAGCCAGAGAAATCTCCTGAGACCACAGCTGCAACGCCTAATCCCCAGAGGGCTAGTAATCCGGCATGACGCTCTAAACCACGTTTATCAAAGTAATCACTTGATACGTTGGTATAGGAAACGCCTTGCGATCCTTTTTCCGCCATAAACTTTCCCTTCAACGGCCACTTCCTTGTGAAGCAGTCTGGTAAAAGGGTAGAACTGCAGGGGCGATACTGGAAGGTATGAGGGTTAGTTTTTGGGTGCTATTTTCACCCCATTATGTAAAGATGAGCGTATGAGAGCCAATTTTCCCTTACCAAAGTCAGAGCTAGAGGCCAAGATCGCAAGCGGTGCGATCGACACCGTGGTGGTTGCAATGACAGATATGCAAGGCCGCCTAGTTGGAAAAAGATTAGATGCAAATTACTTTTTATCAGATGTTATAAAACATGGCACAGAAGGTTGCAACTATTTACTCGCTGTTGATGTTGATATGAATACGGTTGATGGTTACCAGATGAGCTCTTGGGATAAGGGTTACTCAGATCTTGCGATGATTCCAGATTTAAATACCTTGCGATTAATTCCTTGGCAAGATGGTGCGGCAATGCTGTTGGCAGATGTGGCCTGGCTAGATCACACAGATGTTGTTGCATCCCCTCGTCAGATCTTAAAGAAGCAGATTAAAGCTCTAGCTGATGCTGGAATGAAGGCAATGGTTGGAACTGAGCTTGAGTTTGTCGTTTATAACAACACCTATGAGCAGGCATGGAGTAAGGGATATAAGGATTTAACACCAGCTAATCAATACAATGTTGATTACTCAATTCTTGGCGGCTCCCGAATTGAACCATTACTGCGCGCAATTAGATTAGGCATGAGTGGTGCTGGGATGAATGTTGAATCGGTTAAGGGTGAGTGCAACTTTGGCCAACATGAGATTGCCTTTAAGTACTCAGATGCATTAACAACCTGTGATAACCATGTGATCTATAAGAATGGTGCCAAAGAGATTGCTGCCCAAGCGGGATATGCCTTGACCTTTATGGCTAAGCCAAACCAACGGGAAGGAAACTCCTCCCACATCCACCTCTCATTTAGAGGATTAAATGATGAATTGGTTATGGCAGATGATAAAGATAAAGAACATGGTTTATCTGAGGTTGGTAAGCAGTTTATTGCTGGCCAACTTAAACATCTTCGTGAACTTTCATTACTTTTTGCACCAAATATCAACTCCTATAAGCGATTTGTGCCAGGCAGCTTTGCACCAACTGCAATTAGATGGGGCAGAGATAACCGAACCTGCGCGCTGCGCTTGGTGGGCCATGGCCAATCTCTTCGTCTTGAAAATCGAGTGCCAGGTGGGGATGTAAATCCATATTTGGCTGTATCTGCAATTATTGCCGCAGGTTTAGATGGAATTAAAAATAAGTTAAAGCTTGAGGATGCCTTTGCTGGCAATGCCTATGACTCAGATTCACCAAGAGTGCCAGCGACAATGCTTGAAGCTCAAACACTTTGGGCATCATCTGCTTGGATCAAAGAGATCTTTGGTGAGCAGGTGCAAGCACATTATGCAAATATGGCTCAGGTTGAGCTTGATGCATTTGGTAAAGCGGTAACTGATTGGGAGTTAATTAGAAACTTTGAAAGGTTTTAAATCAAAGTGTCATCAACCTATGAGGTAATCAACCCTGCCACTGAAAGTATTGTTAAA
>JBEGQD010000022.1:0-6028 GCA_041181125.1 Actinomycetota bacterium
TTCAGCTTCTAGCCTTTAGGCTAAGCGTTATGTCCCATACCGAAAATTATTACGGTCCAGATTTTTCTGCCATGCAGCGGCAAGATCCTGAGGTCGCAGCTGTTGTTATCTCTGAGTTACAACGCCAACGTCAAGATTTACAATTAATTGCAAGTGAAAATTTCACATCCACGGCCGTACTTGCAGCGATGGGTTCAACTCTTTCAAATAAGTATGCCGAAGGTTATCCAGGCAAAAGGTATTACGGTGGTTGTGAAGAGGTAGACAAGGTTGAGGTAATAGGAATTGAACGGGCTAAAAAATTATTTGATGCCGAACATGCCAACTTACAGCCGCACTCAGGTGCAAGTGCAAATGTTGCAGTTTACCAAGCATTTACTAAACCAGGAGACACTGTGCTTGCGATGTCACTGCCACATGGCGGTCATTTAACTCATGGTTCAAAAGTAAACTTTTCTGGAAAGTGGTTTAACGTAGTTTCATACGGTGTTCGCCAAGATAATGAATTAATTGATTACGATCAACTGCGAGATCTTGCAATCGAACATAAACCAAAGATGATTTGTTCTGGTGCTACCGCATATCCAAGTTTGATTGATTTTGAGAAGGTGCGCCAAATTTGTGATGAGGTTGGTGCAATTATGTGGGTTGATGCTGCTCACTTCATTGGTTTAGTTGCCGGTAAAGCTATCCCGTCCCCGGTCCCATATGCTGATGTTGTTTCATTTACAACCCATAAAGTATTGCGCGGTCCAAGAGGTGGAATGATTTTGTCTAAGGAAAAACATGCTGCCGTCATTGATAAGGCAGTTTTCCCAGGCATGCAGGGCGGGCCAATTATGAGTGCTGTTGCTGGCAAAGCAATTGCACTTAAAGAGTGCGCAACTACTGAGTATCAAACTTATGCTAAAAATGTAATTGAGAATTGCCAGACACTTGCTAAAGATTTAGAAGCAGAAGGTATGCGCGCAGTATCTGGGGGAACACAAACACATTTAGCTTTAATTGATATACGCTCTACTGGCATCAATGGCAAAGTCGCTGATGAAAGATGCGGATTATCTGGACTTTCCTTAAATAAGAATTCAATTCCATATGATCCAGAGTCTCCTTCAGTGACAAGTGGCATACGAGTTGGAACAGCAGCAACTACTACCCAAGGTATGGGTAAGGCAGAGATGAAACAGATTGCAGGCTTTATTGCCCGTGCTATTAAAGATGGTGCAGATGAAAATAAAGCAAAAGCAATTCGATCTGAAGTTCATCAATTAACTAAGAAATTTCCAGTTTACCCAGAGCCAAAAAACTAAATTACTAACCAATGCGTGAGTACTTAGTAACTGTCTTACTTGCAGCAGTCATCACCTATTTAATTACCCCACTAGTTAAAGATCTTGCAATCAAATCTGGTGCAGTAGCGGCAATTAGGTCTAGAGATGTTCACTCAGAGCCAACTCCAAGATGGGGTGGTTTAGCAATGTGGCTGGCGATGGCATTAACTTTAGTAATTGTTAATTATCTTCCACTTGTCCATAAATCATTTGGCTCAGATGCAACTGGTATTTTCTTAAGTGGAACTTTCATATTATTTCTTGGCTTATTAGATGATCGCTTTGATTTAGATCCAATTACTAAGTTTGCTGGGCAGGCACTAGCAGTTGGCATCTTGCTTATTTATGGAGTTCAGATTCTATGGCTACCGATTAATGGCATTACGACTCTTCCTACAAATATCGGTCAGTTATTAACAGTACTGTTTGTAATGGTTGTAATTAATGCCATTAACTTTGTTGATGGCTTAGATGGGCTTGCCACTGGAATAGTAATGATTTGTGCCGGTTCATTTTTTGCATTTTCATATCTATTAGCAGTTATAAATGGTTTAAACCGTGCAGGTGCGCCGTCACTAATTACTGCAGTAGTTATTGGCTTATGTCTTGGTTTCTTGCCTCATAATTTCCACCCAGCCCAGATATTTATGGGCGACTCCGGTGCAATGTTTTTAGGTTTATTAATATCAGCATCTGCAATTACCCTAACTGGCCAGGTAGATGCCACTGCGATCACTGAAGAAAATGGTGGAACAGCACTACTCCCATTACTTCTACCGTTCACGATTTTAGCTATCCCATTATTAGATTTCGTAATGGCAATATTAAGAAGAGTAAAAGCTGGTCGCTCGCCGTTCTCAGCAGATAGAGAGCATTTGCATCATCGAATAATGCGGATGGGTGTAAGTCAACAGCGGACAACTGTAATTTTATATCTATGGACTGCCATGTTTGCATTACCAACTGTAATTGCAGCCTTTGTGCCATTTTGGATAGCAATACTTTCTGGGTTACTTATTTTGTTAACTTCAATACTTGTAATCAAAACTAATATGAAAAAAGTTGAGATGAAATGAGCAAAAAGGAGGAAAGTGATGCCATGCTGTGGAAAGGCGCAATTTTTCCAGCCTCGATAATTGCAATCGTGTCATTAATTTTTCTGACTATTCTTAGAGGTAAATCTGGATTATTAGGAGCTATGTTAGCTTCGATTACGGTAATAATTTTTTTCAGTGTTCATCTATTAGTAGCTAGAGTTTCACGAAATTTAGATCCAATGGTAACAATGGCACTTGCCATGTTCTCCTACTTCACAAAGGTAATACTTATGGGCGCATTTCTTGTTTTAGTTACTAAATTTACCGTTCCAGCCACAGTAGATCGGATAAGTTTTGCCATATCTGCGATTTTGATTATTATTGCGTGGTTATTTGGAGAGGTTCGTAGCTTTTTTAAGTTACGACTTAATTTACCACTACCAAAACGGGAAGAGGATAGGTGATGAGTCCTAATTCAAATAATGATGATCTAAGCAGTTCTCAAAATGAGGAGAATGCACTTTGGTCAATTGTTGGCTACCTATTATCTGGATTATTAATTTGGGGTGGAATTGGTTGGGGCGTTGATAAATGGCTGGGCACTACCTACTTCATTTTAATTGGATTACTGCTTGGGGCTGGAGCTTCGTTATATTTAGTTTGGCTGCGATTTGGGCGGGATTAAAAGTAACTTAAATGGCAAGTAAAGATGAAGGCGCTTTTTGGAACATCATCTCTTATCTAATCGCTGGAATGGGATTTTGGGGAGCAGCAGGGGCGCTGCTGGACAATTTTTTAAAAACCCAGTTATTTGTTTTTATTGGGATTTTCATAGGGCTATTTTTGAGTATCTATTTGATCTGGGTTCGCTATGTCCGGAGTGATCCAAGCAATCCAGCCAAATAGCCCAAGCGTTTTGCAATTTGCTCCTTAACCCAATAGGTTAAGCGCTCAAGATCTTTCCCTGTATGTAGGTTTCAATAGAGAAATGGAATATTTTGAACCTGTTAGAAGGCGAAATTAGACCTGGCTTTCGTGCCCCAGATGCTGGCGACTTCGTATTCCCATCCATATTTGGTGATTCAGTACTAACCACTAAACCGGTAATTTTAGTTTTCTTTTCAGTAATTTTAGTTTCCACTTTTTTCATCGCATCCTCCCGCAAGGCATTAGTAGTGCCTTCCAAAATTCAGTTTGCCGGTGAGATGGTCTATGGATTTGTTCGTAATGAAATAGGTAAAGATGTAATTGGATCTGAGTTCCAAAGATTCGTCCCATTTCTTTTCACGATCTTTACCTTTGTATTAACTAATAATATCTTTGGAATAATTCCGCTGATTCAATTTCCTACCATGTCTAGAATCGGCTTTCCGGTATCAATTACAATTTTTGTTTACCTCACCTATCATTATGTAGCAATCCGTAAACATGGATTATTTAAGTATTTAAAAGATATGTGTTTTATGCCAGGAATTCCAAAATTAATGTATGTAATTTTAGCTCCACTGGAATTCGCAACCTACTTTCTAATTCGGCCATTAACACTTGCGATGCGGTTATTTGGAAATATGTTTGCTGGCCACCTTCTCTTGATTCTCTTCACTTTAGGTGGGGAGTACATGCTTCATGACAAGTTAATTATGAAAATTTTCAGCGTATTTTCTTTTGGTTTCTCTCTTGGATTTACTTTTTTTGAATTCTTTGTGCAATGCCTACAGGCCTATATATTTACCCTGTTGTCAGCCCTATATATCGCAGGGGCTTTGGCGGATGAGCACTAAACCTATAAGTTTGGCCAAGCAAAAGCTTGATCAATATCGGAAAGGAATATGAAATGACAGGTACCCTCGGAATAGTTGGATTCGGTCTTTCAACGATCGGACCGGGTATTGCTACTGGTCTTATTTTTGCTGCCTACATCAATGGGGTAGCACGCCAACCTGAAGCCCGCAGCATCTTGCAACCGCTAGCCTTTCTAGGCTTTGCGTTAGCTGAAGCTTTGGCAATTTTGGGTCTGGTTCTAGCATTCGTTCTGAAATAATTAAGCAAATTAACTTGAAGTGAAAAACTCAAATGATTAAGTTAACAACTTTAATTAATTTAGCGGCCGAGGAGGCACCAAGTCCAGTAATTCCACACCCAGTTGAAATTATTGTTGGTTTGATTGCATTCTCACTCCTGTTTTATGTGCTTAAAACTAAAGTGGTACCAAAATTTGAAAAAGCATATGAAGAGCGAACAAATGCAATCGAAGGTGGATTAGAGCGCGCTGAAAAAGCACAAGTTGAAGCTGAGCGAGTATTGCGCTCATACACCAAGCAATTAGCTGAGGCACAAAGTGAAGCTCAAAAAATAAGAGAGGAATCACGAGTGCAAGGTGCCGCAATTATTGAAGATCTACGCGAAAAGGCAAAAGAAGAGGCTGCTCGTATTACCGCAGCTGCGCAAAAATCTATTGAATCTGAACGCCAACAAGCGATTACTGCACTACGTAATGAGGTTGGTGCACTTGCTACTGAACTTGCTTCAAAGATTGTTGGTGAAGCACTTGATGATCAGGTACGTCAATCACGGATAGTTGATCGGTTTGTGGCAGATTTAGAAAAGAGTAATTAATAATGAAAACTTTGGGTGGCAGTAGCAGGCAATCATTGTTGTCTATGCGAGATGCCCTAGAGTCAAAATTAAAGGATTTATCTCACCCAGGCGCCATTGAATTTGCAGCAGATCTCTTTACGGCATTAACTGTTTTAAGCTCATCAGTTGGCGTTCGCAGAGCATTCACCGACAACTCCCGAGATGCCAGCGCTAAAGCTGAGTTAATTTCTAATCTGTTTGGTAAAAATATTGGCACCCCAGCCCAAGCCTTAATTGCCAATGCTGCCTCGCTTCGTTGGTCTAGCCCAGCTGAGTTAGCAGATGCGATTGAGCAGCTTGCAGTTGAAGCAGAGGCTAGCGCTGCTGAAAAAAATAATGAGCTAGAAAAGCTTGAAAATCAATTATTTGATTTCGCTAGAGTATTAATCGCCAATCCTGATTTGCGTCAAGCGCTTAATACCTCCGCTGATTCAGATACGGGTAAAGTTTCACTACTTGAAGCGGTAGTTAAAGGTAAGTATGAAAACTCAACAATTAATTTATTGCGCAGGGCAGTAGTACTACGCCGGGGCCGCAGTATTGACTCCACTCTGACTACTTACTCACATTATGTTTCAACACGTAAGGATCGGTTAGTTGCACATATTAAGAGTGCGATCGAATTAAGTGATGCCCAGCGAAGTAAATTAGTAGCCGCTTTAACTAAGCAGATGGGCAAACAGGTTCATGTAAATATTGAGATTGACCCAAAGGTTTTAGGTGGCATATCAATTAGATATGCCGATGATGTTATCGATGGAACTGTTTTTAATCGTTTAGCAGAGGCGGGCAGAGCGCTCGTAAGTTAGCTTTAATGGATACGAAAGTGTCTGTTATTTAAAGAGAGAGAAGAGTAAAGATGGCCGAAGTAAAGATCAGCCCGAATGAGATTAGGGATGCACTGGCAAAACATGTCGCTGCATACAAACCAGGTGCTGCCGTCAAAGATGAAATCGGTAGCGTTACTGAAGCAGGTGATGGCATTGCACGTGTTGAAGGATTGCCATCTACGATGACAAATGA
>JBEGQD010000023.1:0-14428 GCA_041181125.1 Actinomycetota bacterium
CAACCCTAGGATTGTTTAAGGCTGAAACTGCATTTTCTATTGCTTCCGCGGGAGTTATAAATACAGCGAGATTCATAGAAAGTACTGATAAAAAAGCAATCAGTTTCTTATGCATACTTAAATTCTAAATTTAAGGATTCGATAATTCAAGGGTTACCTCTGTCAGTCCCCTCCCCTATATTTCTGGTGTCCGCATAAAGGGTGTGGATCTATAGAACTGATTGACCCATATCCCACGGAGTGTGAATATCAGGATAAATAGCCAAAATGAACTAAAGTAGGGACGAAGTTAAAACTACATAAACAAAGTATTGACATGGAAGGGGTCACTGGTTCGATCCCAGTATCGTCCATAAACCACTCAATCTCATACTAGACTTACCCCGTTCTCGTAATCAATGGCGTATACGGGAGAAGAGCTTTTTCAATAGCTATCAAAGGATAATAATGAATAAAGATATGTTAGAAAAGATTAAATCCGGTAAAGGTTTTATTGCAGCCCTAGATCAAAGCGGCGGTAGTACACCAAAAGCTTTAAAGCTTTATGGCGTTGATGAGTCAGCCTACTCAAATGAGGCAGAGATGTTTGATCAGATTCACAATATGCGATCTAGACTGATCAAATCATCAGTTTTTAATGGTAATCGAATTGTTGGAGCTATTTTATTTGAAATGACCATGGAGCGAACCATCGATGGCATCGGAAGTGCTGAGTATCTATGGAGTAAGAAAAATGTAGTCCCATTTCTTAAGGTTGATAACGGTTTAGCGGCTGAGGTAAATGATGCTCAGGTTATGAAAGCTATTCCAGAGCTTGGCGCAAGACTTGCAGCAGCGAAAAAACATGGTGTTTTTGGAACAAAGATGCGTTCTGTAATCAACAATGCCAACTCTGCTGGAATTGATGCTGTAGTTAAGCAACAGTTTGAGATTGGTAAAGAGATAATTGCTGCTGGTTTGGTTCCTATAATCGAGCCTGAGGTAAATATCAACAGTGCTCAAAAGGCAGAAGCAGAAGAAATTTTGAAGAAGTCACTAATTGATTATGCGAATAATCTAAATGGTGATCAAAACATTATGCTCAAATTATCTCTTCCAACAAAAGCCAACCTTTATAAGGAGTTAGTTGATCATCCAAGAGTTCTTCGCGTGGTTGCACTATCTGGCGGTTACGCCCGAGAAGAGGCAAACCGAATGCTTGCTCAAAATGCTGGCGTAATTGCATCCTTCTCTCGAGCACTTACTGAAGGTTTATCGGCTCAACAAAGTGATGCAGATTTTGATGCTGCATTAGATGCGACTATTGAAAGTATTTACCAAGCATCAATTAAGTAAGAATTCTGGAGATCTAGGTGGCACAAAATCAGGTTGATAAGGATGCCGCCTGGATCTCTGATTTTTTAGCATCACGGCGAACTACTCGCGACTTTTTACCAACGCCTGTACCTCAGGATGTTATCGATCAATTACTTACAGATTCTCTAACTGCACCAAGTTGGTCTAATACCCGTCCCTTTAAAGTTGCAGTTGCAACCGGTGAGGTTCGTGATCGAATCAGTAATGAGTTTCTATCAAGATGGAACGTACTTTCGAAAATAATGCGCCGAGGCATAAAAAATAAGCTTCGACTTTTAATTTCCCGCTACGGTTTGCCCACTAGCAATCGCTCAATAGTTAAGCCATATGTGCCAGAACTAAAACCAAGAGCTGAACGAGTTGGTCGAGAGCTCTACACCCTCTTTGGTGTTGCTCGAGGTGATCGAGAAGCAAGGGATAAGCAGTGGGCGAAAAACTACAGTTTTTTTGGCGCACCTGTTGAGTTATTTATCTATATTCATAAAAGCCTTCATATCTACGCAGCAAGTGATGCTGGTCTTATGATGGAAAATCTCATTCTTTCAGCACATGCTCGTGGCCTTGGTACCTGCGCGCAAGGTGCGGTAAATATTTGGGATGATGTAATTAGAAAAGAGTTTGATATTCCAAAAGATTACCGACTGCTATGTGGAATGGCTATCGGCTACCCAAGTGATTCCCCGGCCAACTCATTTAAAGCCAATCGTATTGGAATTGAAGAGTTATTGTTTAAGCCTAAAAAAACAACATAGTTTTATGCCTATTAAAGATTCTGGACGTGAGGCCTACTTTCCTCTAATTGAAAAAAAATATGGCGAGCCAATGAGATATTGGTTTGCGGTAATGAAAAAGTTAGATGGAAAAAAATATCCAGAGCAAATAGCCCACCTACGTGAGAATTATGGTTTCTCGCAAGCTCATGCAAACGCTTTAGTTATGTATTCAAGGGGTTCAAAATCAGCTAAGCGATTTAATAAACCAAGTGATTACTATAAAACTTTAGATCCTATGCAAGCCAAAACCGTTAGAGCAATTTTTAAAGCGATTACCAAGAAATACCCGAAATTAGAGTTAGTAATTGCTTGGAATCAACCTATGTTGAGAATAGAAACACGATATGTGTTTGGCGTATCGGTCACTAAGAGATACATACTAATAGCACCCTGGAGCACTAAGGTAATTAAACAATTTACGCCAAAGTTGAAGGATTTCACAGTTAATAAGAAAACGATTGCTGTTCCAAATGATTGGCAGGTTGATGAAAAACTGTTGCAGCAGATGGTTAAAGCTAGGCTTGCAGAATAATCAGAACAATTTCTTTTGAAACACCTCAATGCGCCTTGCGCCCTTAATCAAAGTATCGATTTGTATATACCCTCTGTTTTTATAATATTCAGACGCACCCTCAGTCCACAGATAAATAATTTGAATTCCAAATGTCTTAATTTTCTCTTCCATTAGATCCAAAACTAGACTTCCGATACCCAACCCCCTCAGATCCTCTTTAACAATAAAAGCTGCAATCCAAGGTTTATATTTTTTGAGCTCTACAAAATCATCAAAGTCGCATAGAGCTATCGCAGCAACAACCTCATCGTGTCCATTTAAATTATTTATCGCCAGATAAATAAGCTCTTGATCTTCACCTGCTAAATCCCAACTTCCGTAATTTGCATTTAAAGCATTACTATAAAAATCTCGCCAGTTTTGCGCAGAAAATTCCTCTTTCCCCTCACCCCATTCTTTAATGCTCCAAGCAAGGGGTTGGCCTGCAAGATGAGCCGCTTCGGTAATAGGTTTTAAAATTAATTTATCCACCAGTTAAATCGCTACACATTTTCTCAAACGCTGATGTGTGGGCATCAACATCTGCCTCTGTTGTGTCGGGTGAAATAAGAGCCATGTTATGAAATGGCGTGATAAGAAAACCATCATTTAACATTCGAAGGTGAATATATTGCTCAAGCTCAAAGTCACCAGCATCTGCTGCCTGTCGGCCAGTTTTTGGAGTTGTATCGCTAAACATATACTCAGCTCGAGCACCTAACCTATTTACCGTCCATGGCAATTTATATTTTTGAATAGTTTTTTCAACGCCATCAGCCCAGCGATGGCCTAATTTGATCATCCGATCAAAATTCTCTTTTGTTAATACCTGACTTAACGTTGCTCTCATCGCCGCTAGTGAAAGTGCGTTAGCAGCTAGTGTGCCGCCTACTCCTCCAGTATCAATTACCTCAAGTTCAACTAATTTTTTAATCGAGTCAGCGACACTTTGCGTCATACCAAAGGCGCCAGTTGGAAAGCCACCACCAATCGCTTTACCAATTGTGAGAAAATCTGGTCTAAGTCCTAACTGGCCTGTCATTCCACCTGGACCTACTGAGATTGTATGAGTCTCATCAATTATTAAGAGTGATCCAAACTCTTTAGCAAGTGCTTCAACGCCTTGCAAATATCCGACTTCGGGCAAAACAATGCCAACATTTGTCATAGCTGGCTCCATTAAAATTGCAGCCACATCATTATTTGAAAGGGCTATTTTCATCGCTGGCAGATCATTAAATGCCACTACTCGAGTTGTTAGATTCAAATCAACTGGGGCGCCAATATTTCCCTCCCTTGCAACTGTGGCGCCAGTTTCATCTAATGTTGCAAAGCTTTCATCTACGCTTCCGTGGTAGCACCTATCAATTACAATAATTTTCTTTCTTCCAGTAATTAATCTTGCATATCTAATTACATGTCTATTGGCATCGGTAGCTGAAACTGTGAATTGCCAAAGCGGTAAGTTAAATCTTGCGGCTAAATCTGCTGAAACAATTGCGGCATCCTTAGTTGGCAGCATTGCAGACATTCCCCTACCAACCTGATCCTTAATTGCAGCAACCGTTGCGACAGGTGAGTGTCCAGTCATTGAACCGGTATCACCTAAACAAAAATCTATGTATGAGTTGCCATCAACATCAATAAATCTGGCGCCCTTTGCCTCTTCCACAAATACTGGATAAGCACCTGGCCATTTGGACATCCAAGACATCGGAACTCCAGCTGGCATCGATTTCTTTGATATTTCAAAAAGCTCACCACTTTTTGGATGGGAGTTAAGAAATCTTTTATCCTCAATCATTCGAAGTTGGGCAAGGCGAGAGCGATCAATCATGGCCAAAACCTACTAGTAAGCAATTAAATAACCACCAATTACTTACATTACAGGCAGAGCAGCAAGTGCTGCTTCAAAATCCTTATCTGTTAATACGGAATCGACCATATTGCCATTTAAGAATTGATCATAGGCAGCAAGATCAAAATGCCCATGGCCACAAAGTGCGGTGAGGATTACTTTCTCTTCGCCGGTTTCTTTTGCTTTTAGAGCTTCTTGAATTGCAACTGCAATTGCGTGAGTTGGTTCAGGTGCTGGAACAATTCCCTCAGTTCTTGCAAACTGAACAGCGGCGGCAAAGCACTCTTTCTGTCCAACAGTTGTTGCAGTCATCATGCCAAGCTCATAAATATGAGATACCAATGGCGCCATACCGTGATAACGAAGACCACCAGCATGAATTGGATCTGGAATGAAATCATGGCCAAGTGTGTGCATCTTCATTAAAGGTGTCATTCCAGCAGTATCACCAAAGTCGTATGCGTAAGTTCCACGGGTAAGTGACGGACATGATGCTGGCTCAACTGCACGAATCTCTGGATTCATCTTTCCCTTAATCTTCTCTCGAATAAATGGGAATGACAGTCCAGCAAAGTTTGAACCTCCACCAGTGCAACCAACTAATAGATCTGGTGTTTCGCCAACCTTTGCCATCTGCTTTAGTGCCTCCTCACCAATGATTGTTTGGTGCATCAAAACGTGGTTTAAAACAGAGCCAAGAGCATAAGCAACCGTTGGATCGGCGACAGCAGCCTCAACCGCCTCTGAGATGGCAATTCCAAGTGAGCCGGATTTATTTTTTGGATCTAACGCCAACTTACGACCCGCCTCAGTTAGTTGTGATGGTGAGCGATGAACAACTGCACCGAATACCTCCATCATTAATCTGCGGTAAGGCTTTAGGTCATAGGAGCCACCAACTTGCCAAACCTCACACTCTAAATCAAATAATGAACATGCAAATGCAAGTGCAGTTCCCCATTGACCAGCGCCAGTTTCAGTTGTTAATTTTTTGATACCCGCCTTTTTGTTGTAGTAGGCCTGAGGCACAGAGGTATTTGTCTTGTGAGAGCCGGCAGGTGAAACACCCTCGTACTTGTAATAAATATGTGCAGGGGTATCTAATAATTTTTCTAACCGGCGAGCTCTAAACAATGGTGATGGGCGCCAAGTACGGTAAACATCTAATACCTCACCTGGGATATCAATATAAGAATCAGTTGAAACCTCTTGCAAAATTAAATCCATTGGGAAAAGCGGAGCTAGATCTGCTGGTCCAACTGGTTGGTGAGTTCCTGGATGAAGTGGAGGTGGCGGTGGTGATGGTAGATCAGGAATTATGTTGTACCACTGGGTTGGCATTTCACTCTCATCAAGAGTTATCTTTGTAAAACTCTTAGGATCTTTGCTCAACGACATTTTTACCTCCAGTAGTTTTGGATAAGGCTAGAGGGGTGGTAACACCAAGTGCAATAGGGGTATTAAAACAATTTTGTGATTATCAACGCTTAAAATCATGCTTTAAACCTATTTGATTGCGAATCTCATCCAAGGTTTGCATAATCGAAACAGTCTCATCCAATGGCATCTCATCTGACTCGGTTTTACCAGCCCGAAGAAGGTTGCCAAACTCAACTACCTCTTCCCGAAGACCCAAACCATCATGACTTCCTGGATAATTCTTTGGATACTCAGTCACCTGACCATCATTCATTATTACTCTAAAAGCTGTTGGTCGATAGAAGGTAGTATCAATTTCAATTCGCCCTAATCTTCCGTTTATAACAGCGGTGTTTGCAGTTAGGGCCAATACAGTTGTATTGATCATTGCAATTGCATCGTTATCATAGGTAAAGAGCGCACTGGTATTTCCATCAACACCGGTAAATGCCTTTTTTGATACCGCAGAGATTGTCTTCGGTTTTCCTAAAACCATATAGGTAAAACTGACTGGATAAATACCTAAATCCAGTAATGCTCCGCCACCAAGCTCTGGAGCAAAAAGTCTAAATTTAGGATCTTCTGCAAACCACTGGCCATGATCTGCCTGTACATAAATAATTTCACCAATAGTATTAGCTGCCAAGATTTTTCTTATCTGACGAATATGAGGCAAAAATCTTGTCCACATCGCCTCCACCAGTAATAATTTCTTTTCTCTAGCCTTGTCAACCATTAATTTTGCTTCATCAGCATTCATCGCAAATGGCTTTTCACATAAAACATGTTTGCCTGCATTAAGAGCAAGCAGCACATGATCAACATGCCATGGGTGAAGGGATGCGATATAAATTGCATCAACCTCGGGGTCTGCAACCAATGCCTCGTATGAACCATGTCGATTTTTTATATTGTATTTATCACCAAATCGATTAGCGTTTTGGATTGTTCTAGAACCAACTGCAACTATTTTTTGTCCTGGTATGCCTTTTAAATCATTCGCCATCCAATCGGCAATTAATCCAGTAGCTAGAAATCCCCAATTAACTTCATTAAATTTACTCATGGGATGACCCTAGACCTACTTTAATAGCGTGCCAAGAGCTTTGACTTAGATCGGTTAAGATAATCATATGAATGATGCGCTGACTATCTCCGCTTTAACATTTGGCGCTCAAGCTTTTGTTACTTTATTTGTAATTTTAGATCCACCAGGAGCTGCACCGATCTTTCTAAGCCTAGTCTCTGGCAAGCCAATTAAACTCCAGCGTAAATTAGCTTGGCAGGCAGCGGCTGTTTCCTTATTTGTAATTGTTTCCTTTGCGCTATTTGGAAATGCACTTTTAAATTACCTCAATATCTCATTGGCTGCGCTACAAGGCGCCGGCGGAATATTGCTATTAATTACCGGACTTGGTTTGCTAACTGGTTCAATTACCGAAAAGGACTCAGTTGCGTCACAAAATATCGCACTTGTGCCACTTGGTACCCCACTGCTTGCCGGTCCTGGCGCAATTGTGACCACTATGTTGTATGTACAAAAGGCGGATAACTCATCTCAATTAGGCGCCCTTGCGCTAGCCATCGTCGCAGTTCACTTTATTATCGGCCTTACATTTATGTTTTCAACCAAAATCCTTGCAGTCATTAAAGACTCTGGCGTGACTTTATTGGCCCGAATAGCCGGTTTACTTCTTTCAGCAATCGCAGTTGAGATGATTGTTAGCTCAATTAAAGCCTTCTTTAATATCGCCTAAATAATTACTTCTGTCATACCCACCATCTATCTTTAACCTATGGTTTTAGGTAGCACAGCCCTTCATCAAACAACATTTGTCATCGTTGATTTAGAGACCACCGGCGCCTCGCCTAAAAAGGGTGCAGCAATTACTGAGATCGGTGCGATAAAGGTAAAGAGCGGGCAATACCTAGATCAATTTGAATCTTTTGTTAATCCACTTACACCACTACCTGAGTACATAACGAATATGACCGGTATTACCGATTTAATGCTGGCAACTGCTCCGGTGATCGATGATATTTTGCCAGCATTTCTAGAGTTTGCTGGAAGTGATGAAGAAACAATCATTGTGGCACATAATGCCCCTTTTGACTTAAGTTTCTTAAAGAGTGCTGCTAAGGAAATTGATCTGGTATGGCCTAATTACAAAACTCTAGATACAGTAACAATTGCTCGCCAGGTACTGACTAAAGAGGATGTGCCTAACTGCAAGCTGGGAACCCTTGCTGCATTTTTTGGAACTAAGACTGAACCCAATCACCGTGCCCTAGATGATGCCAAGGCGACTACCGAGATTTTGCATGGCTTAATTGAAAGATTAGGTTCATTTAATGTAAACACTGTGGACTCGCTAATGGAGTTTGCAAAAACTGCCGCTCATCTTCAGCGGCAAAATTATTGGGGCCTTAGCTCTATCTAGCTGAAACTATTTCACCGGTTAACTGAGCCCATTTTTTAACAACAGATAGGGCTGCGCCAGAATCAATTGCCTTATTAGCTAGAACAAAACCATTAGCAATTTGAGTTCCAAGTGGCAGATCAAAGTCAGCCTTAAAAGCGGCAATAGCAAAGGCGGCGTTTAAGGTAATTGCATCTCTCATTGCACCCTTTTGGCCATCAAATATTTTTATTGTCATTTCCGCGTTGTACTTGCCATCTCCACCCGCCAACTCTGAGATTGGTGCAGAGTTAATCCCTAAATCAGCTGGATTAAACTCACTTTGAGTTAATTTACCCTTACTAATTTGAATTACTTGCGTAGTAGTTGAGATTGAAACCTCATCCAAACCATCATCGCCGCGAAATACAAAACCCTCTTTGCCTTGATCTAATAAAACCTGCGCCATAAGTGGTAATAACTCCTGCCTTGCCACGCCAATTGCACAAGCCACCGGCTTAGCCGGATTAGCTAGAGGTCCTAAGATGTTAAAAACTGTTGGCACCCCTAACTCCTTGCGCGCAGTTGCCGCATGTTTCATTGATGAGTGAAAGATTGGGGCGAAACAAAAACCAATGCCAATTTTATGAACAGTTTGTTCAACCTCACTGCCAGTTAAATCTATCTTTATACCAAGGGCCTCAAGTAGATCAGCAGATCCTGATTTAGAGCTGGCCGCTCGATTTCCATGTTTTACTACTCGAGCCCCAGCGGCGTTGGTAACAATTGCGGCAGCCGTTGAAATATTTATTGTATTAGCTCCATCACCACCGGTACCGACAGTGTCAACAGCTCTTTCACTAATATTAATTGGCGCGCAATATGCGTACATCTGTGTAACTAATGCCTCAACCTCACTTGCACTCTCACCCTTTGCTTTCAACCCAAGTAAGAATTGTTTTATCTGATCATTACCGGCTTTACCCTCAAGAATCTGCGCCATCGCCCAGGTAATTTGTTGATTACTTAAATCTTTTTTCTCAGTTAACGCTTGAAAGATTAAATCCCAACCCATTAGCTGCTACTAATTATTTGCGAGCGCAGAATCAGCTTTAAGCAGAGCGGCACACTTTGTGGCAATAGTAAAAGGGTCAATTGGATGCGTAACCGTTGCTTCAGCTTTAGACCATGCAGCCAACCAATTATCTTGTAGCCGTGCAGTTACCAATAAAACCGGTGGGCAGTTGAAAACCTCATCCTTTAACTGTCTGGCTACCCCCATGCCACCTTCAGGAACCGCCTCTGCATCTAATATAAAAAGATCTACCTGTTTCTTGTTATCAACATAAAGTCGAAGGGCATCTGCGGTGGCAAACTCTTTAATCTCATGTGGGGCAAGCGTGGTATCTAACTGTTTTCCTAAAGCGGTGATAATTGATGAACGAACCGTTGAATCATCTGAGTACAGGGCGATAACCAACTTATCCATCTTATTCATGGGCTAATCCTACCTATCTTCATCCATCACTCTAGAAAGTATCAATCTGCTGGTATTGGTGATCAGTTTCACCAAATAGTAGGGCTAGGCCCCCTTAGGTAAATGAGGCAATACTTATCTATTTCGGGAATAATCTCCCCTATGAGCGCCCTATCCACCCCAACGATTAAGACCAACCGGCCTAACCTAGTTGCTGTTGGCACAATTGTTTGGCTTTCCTCTGAGTTAATGTTTTTCGCCGCTCTCTTTGCAATGTACTTCACCACTCGCGCTGTTCAAGGTCCAAAGCTATGGCTTGAATCAACGCAGATGTTAAATATTCCATTTGCGGCAACCAATACCACAGTTTTAGTGCTCTCCTCAGTTACCTGCCAATACGGAGTCTTTGCCGCCGAGCGTTTTCAAGCCCGGCGAACTGGAACTTTATGGCAAGTAAGTAAGTGGGGAATGCGGGAGTGGTTTGCATTAACATTTTTAATGGGTGCATTTTTTATTGCAGGCCAAATATATGAGTACGCCACATTAGTCAGTGAATCACTTTCATTGTCATCTAATCCATATGGCTCAGTTTTTTATATGACTACCGGCTTTCACGGTCTGCATGTAACTGGTGGCTTAATCGCTTTTCTTATTGTTTTAATCCGAGTTTTCAAAGCACAAAAATTTGGTCACAAGCAAGCAACCACAGCGATTGTGGTCTCCTACTACTGGCACTTTGTAGATATTGTGTGGATCGCACTTTTCTCCGCCATCTACCTAATTAAATAGACAGATGAAATTTATATCCAAGTACCGCCGCCATAAGGGTGCATTGCCTATTTTAATTATGCTTGCTCTAACTGGTCTGGGCTTCACATTCTCAGCCGCAACAGCAGCTCCAGCTAGTAACACCATGAGTGCCTCAGCTAAGAGCACCTTGGTTGAAGAGGGGCAAACAATATTTCTAAAAGGCTGTTCCTCTTGCCACGGTTTAAATGCTGAAGGTGGAGCTGTTGCACCATCTCTAATTGGAGTTGGCGCAGCTTCGGTTGATTTTCAAGTTGGCACCGGTCGCATGCCGATGCAGGATATGAGTCAACAGGCGATGCGTAAAAAACCGGTCTATAACGATGAAGAGGTAGCAGCCCTTGCAGCATATGTTGCATCCTTAGCCCCTGGCCCGGCCTCATTAACTAATGAGCAGATTACTTGGGAGCGAGATGGCAACACCGCAGATGGTGGTGAATTGTTTAGAAATAACTGCGCAATGTGTCATAACTTTGCCGGTCAAGGTGGTGCGCTAACTCAAGGAAAGTACGCCCCAACTCTTATGGGAGTTGAACCAAAGCATATTTATGAAGCGATGATCACAGGACCACAATCAATGCCGGTCTTCTCCGACAAGATCATCACACCTGAAGAAAAACTTTCAATTATTAAGTGGATTAAAGCTGCTGAGAGTGAGCCAAACCTAGGAGGGGCATCCCTTGGTCGGGTAGGACCAGTTACCGAAGGATTATTGATTTGGGTATTTGGCTTAGGTTTATTAATTGGTATCGCTGTCTGGTTAACTGCGAAGGCGAGGTAAATAATGTCTAAAGAGTTAGAGCCACTAGCAGATCCTGGTTTACCAGAGCATATTCACCGCAAAGCAGATATCGATCCAATCGCTGCCAAACGTGCTGAGCGACAGGTTGCTATTTTATTTTCACTCTCAGCTGTTGGCACAATTTTATTTATCTACTCATTTTTCTTTATCAAAGAGGACACATTTATCTTTCTACCAATACTAGGCAATACCAACGCCCATCAATTAGGTATTGGTATTGGTATGGCTGCAGGGCTTTTCTTTATTGGAGTAGGCGCAGTTCATTGGGCAAAGACTTTAATGCCAGATCAAGAGGTAATAGCCCAACGTCATGAGTTTAAATCTGAGCCAGAAGATCGTGATGCCTTTGTTAAAGCTGCAAAGGATGGCGCCGAGGCTGCAGGTTTAGGCAGGCGGCCATTAATTAAGCGAACATTAATTGGCGCAGCAGCCCTCGCCGGACTTCCTGGCGTTTTAATGCTTAGAGATTTAGGACCACTTCCAGGCAAGGAGCTTGAGAAAACAAATTGGAAATCTGGCACCCGGTTAGTAACCGATCCAGGTGATCGACCAATTAAGGCTACTGATTTAGAGGTTGGCGCAGTTGCGCAGGTTCTTCCTGAATTACTTCCAGGACAAAAACGCACCTTAGAAGATATCGGAAAAGATGCGGTGTTGTTAATTAGATTGCGCCCTGCTGAGTTTCAATTAGATGAAGAGCGCCTTTCTTGGACCCATGAGGGAATTATCGCCTTCTCAAAGATCTGCTCTCATATGGGATGTGCAGTGGCTCTATATGAACAAACTACAAAACATCTGCTTTGCCCATGTCACCAATCAACCTTTGATGTAACAAGAGCGGCCAAGGTAATATTTGGACCAGCAGCTCGTCCACTTCCTCAACTTGCCATCACCGTAGATGGAGAGGGAAATTTAATTGCCAAGCAGCCATTTACTGAGGCGGTAGGCCCTAGCTTCTGGGAGAGATCATCATGAGTGCACGTGAGCGCATTGCTGGAACAGTTGCAAATTATGTAGATGAGCGCACGGGTGCTGCCGCCTGGATGAAGAAGAATCTTCAAAAGGTTTTTCCTGATCACTGGTCATTTATGTTGGGTGAGATTGCACTTTACTCATTTGTAATTTTATTACTCTCCGGCACCTTCTTAACCTTTTGGTTTGATCCATCAATGCGCACAGTTGTCTATGAAGGAAGCTATCAACCATTAAAAGAGGTTGAGATGAGTGCGGCTTATGCCTCAACACTACATATCTCATTTGATGTTAGAGGCGGTCTATTAATGCGCCAGATCCACCACTGGGCAGCGTTAATTTTTATGGCGGCCATTGTGGTTCACCTACTTAGAGTTTTCTTCACCGGTGCCTTTAGAAAACCACGTGAGTTCAACTGGATCTTAGGAATTGGCCTGCTAACACTTGGAATTGTTGAAGGTTTCCTTGGTTACTCACTTCCTGATGATCTTTTATCTGGAACCGGTCTTCGTATTGCCCAAGCAATTATTCAAGCACTACCCGTTGTTGGAACATACCTATCATTTTTTGCATTTGGTGGCGCCTTTCCGGGAGAGGCTTTTATCCCGCGTATTTACACTGTTCATATTCTTTTATTACCAGGAATATTTCTAGCTTTAATTACCGTGCACTTAATGTTGGTTTGGTATCAAAAACACACTCAGTATCCAGGTCCTGGTAGAACTGAGAAAAATGTTGTTGGTTATCCATTGATGCCGGTATATATGGCAAAGGCTGGCGGATTTTTCTTTATCGTCTTTGGTGTTACCGCATTCTTAGGAGCAGTTGCATCAATTAACCCAATCTGGCTATACGGTCCCTACACCCCAGGACAGATCTCTGCCGGCTCTCAACCTGATTGGTATATGGGCTGGCTAGATGGTTTGGTCCGAATGGCACCCCCAATTGAAACCCACGCCTTTGGTCACACTATCTCTTGGAATATTTTGATTCCCGGTTTAATTATTCCAGGCATTTTATTTACTGGAATGGCGCTCTATCCATTTATTGAAAGTTGGATAACTGGCGATAAGCGGGAGCATCATCTATTAGATCGTCCACGGAATGTGCCAAATAGAACTGCGCTGGGTGTTATGGCTCTTACCTTCACCCTAATTGCACTTATCAATGGTGGTAATGACATTATCGCTACTCACTTCTCGCTGACAATTAATCAGATTATGTGGTTCTCTCGCATTGGCATCATTGTGTTACCACCACTGGCGTTTGTAATTACAAAACGAATTTGTCTCTCACTACAACGAGCAGATCGTGAGCTAGTACTTCACGGCAAAGAAACCGGAAGATTAGTAATGCTGCCACATGGTGAGTTTGTTGAGATTCACGAAGAGTTAACCCCAGAAAAGAAATACACCCTTACTCAACATGAACAGCCAAGGGCAATTGAACTTGTAACCGAGGATGCCCAAGGAGTATTAAATCCAAAGGGAATCAGGGCAAAGCTGCAAGCAAGATTTAGTGCAGCAAATGCTGAAAATATTGCCAAGCCAACTTCGACTGAAATTAAAGAGTTAGAGGGCGGGCACCACTAAATTTTGATTGCTTATGCAATCAGATCCGTTATTGCTAAATGGCCCCATGCGACTAACTATGGGGCCACTTTGGTTATGTACCGCTGGCAGGATTTGAACCCGCGACCATCAACATAGTCAGTGTGATGCTCTGTCCGCTGAGCTACAGCGGTACATAGAGCGAAAGATAAAATAATTACTAAGAAAATTTCCTTGAGATATTAAAAATGTGGAAAACTTACCTGTTAAGATATTCTTACCTTAGTCAGAAGCGTGCTCTGCTTACGCAGAGTTACAGCTTAAATCCTCGCCTGTAATGGGCGGGATTTTCTAATGAGTGAGTGATTACAGTTTTTTATATTTTCAACATGCTAATATTTGACTAGTCGGTGTGGTGAAGTACTTTACGCAGAGTTACAGATTAAATCCCCGTCTTTTATA
>JBEGQD010000024.1:0-4978 GCA_041181125.1 Actinomycetota bacterium
GGTGATCCACGAATTGATTTAGTTTCATTCACGGGCAGCTTAGGCGTCGGCCAAAGAATCATGTCGCTTGCCTCAAAGACTATTAAGAAAGTTGCGCTAGAACTTGGCGGAAAGAATCCAAATATTATCTTTGCGGATGCGGATCTGGATGCGGCAATTGATAATGCCGTTACCGCAGGATTCTTGCACTCTGGCCAAGTGTGTTCTGCCGGCACTCGACTAGTGGTTGAAAAATCTATTCATGACAAAGTAGTAAATGAAATTGTTCGTCGTGCAAAAGACATTAAATTAGGTGGCCCAGCTTCGAAAGATGCTGAAACCGGTCCGCTAATTAGTGCAACTCATTTGAACAAAGTTCAAGAATATGTTGATAAGGGTGTGTCAGAAGGTGCAAAACTTCTTGTTGGCGGCAAGAAGCTAACTGATGGCGAATTTGCCAAAGGAAATTTCTTTCCTCCGACAGTCCTAGATGGCTGCAATACGAAGATGTCTTGTGTTCAAGATGAATCATTTGGACCAGTAATTACCGTTGAAACATTTGAAACTGAAGCTGAAGCTATTGATATTGCAAATGACACTATTTATGGATTAAGTGGCGGCGTCTGGACAAATGACGAAGCAAAAGCTCGTCGAGTATCTCGCGCATTACGCCACGGAACAGTATGGGTAAATGATTACGGCCCATATAAGCCACAAGCAGAGTGGGGTGGTTTCAAAGCTTCCGGCATTGGCCGCGAATTAGGTGAGCATGGACTCTCTGAATTCCTTGAAAGTAAACACATTTGGACCAACAATAAGCCTGCTAAATCAGGTTGGTTTGCCGAGCGCTAACTACAAACACCGGGGGGACAATGTCATCATCGTCGATGATCTCAGTAAGTAATGTCTGGAAAGTTTTTGGACCTAATGCTGAGAAATTAATTGGTACTCCAGATGCAAATTTAAGTCGCACTGAACTTCGAAATAAAACAGGAAACACAATCGCAGTTCGCGATGTTTCATTTGAAGTTGCAAAAGGCGAAGTATTCGTAGTTATGGGACTTTCAGGATCAGGTAAATCAACGCTCGTTCGATGCATGACGCGGCTTATTGAACCAACAAAAGGTGAATTAATTTACGATGGCGAAGATATTCTCAAAGTAGATGCCAATCGCTTAAGAGAATTACGTCGTACAAAATTTTCAATGGTCTTTCAGCATTTTGGTTTGTTGCCGCATCGTAAAGTTATTGACAACATTGCATATGCTCTAGAAATCAATGGAGTCTCTAAAGTAGATCGTCACAAGCGCGCGCATGAGGTAATTGAATTAGTAGGGCTACAAGGTTATTCGGAAGCATATCCAGAACAATTATCAGGTGGAATGCAACAAAGAGTTGGCTTGGCCCGTGCTTTAGCAGTAGATCCCGAAATTATGTTTTTGGATGAACCGTTTTCTGCGCTTGATCCTTTGATTCGCCGAGATATGCAGAATGAAGTAATCCGATTACATCATGAACTTGGTAAGACCATGGTATTCATTACTCACGATCTACAAGAGGCGGCCAAAGTAGGAGATCGAATTGCAATTATGCGAGATGGTGCACTAATTCAAGTAGGAACACCTGCAGAATTAGTTGCAAAGCCGAAAGATGAATATGTTGCTAACTTTGTAAGAGATATTGCTAAATCTCATGTGCTAACTCTTAGATACATTGCCCGTCCAATTCGAAATGATGAGACTGCAGCAGATATTCTATTAGATGCTGATTTAATTATCAGGGATGCGCTTAAAACTATTTTGGAAGCTCATCAGCCAATCCATGTAGTTGACAAAGGAAACTCCATAGGAATCGTGGCTGCTGAAGATGTGCTTCGTCTAATTTCAGGAGCGATTTGATGCATCTGCGAAAATCCCATTTATTATTGGGATTAATCACAATTTGGATTGCAATAGCAAAGTTATTACACGGCAAAAATACGCTTCAAATTGATACCTATGAAAATACTAGTTTCACTTCATTCGTAGGCAAACAAGCTTTGGAATTGCGTGGAAATCGTACCGAAAGTACTGCTTTTATATATTTTTTTAATCCAATCAGGACTTTTATTGACGGTTTTGTACAAACAATTAGAAATTTAATTGCAGTACCAGCTGAAAACTCTCAAATTCCTACAATAGGTTGGTTTGGAGTTGTTGGGCTAATAGGTTTTTTTGTTTATGCAACAAGCCAATGGCGCACCGCAATACTTTCAATTGCTTTACTTCTTGGCTGCGGCGCACTTGGAATGTGGCAATTTACTATGGATTCAGTAGCGATGACCTTGGCTTCGGTAATTCTCTCTTTAGCTATTGGTATCCCATTGGGAATTTGGGCTGGATTATCGGATAGAGTTTTGAAAATTCTTACGCCATTTTTGGATTTAGCTCAGATATTGCCTACTTTGGTTTACATGGCACCAATAGCCTTAGTTTTTATGATTGGCGCTGCATCAGCAACTATTGCCACCATGATATATGCAATACCGATTTCAATCAGAATTACTTCTCATGCCATTAGAACTTTAAATCAATCACCAGTAGAAGCATCACAATCATTAGGTTCCACAAAAAAACAGACTTTGACTAAGGTGCAGTTACCAATGGCGAAGCAAATGATTGTGCTTGGTATAAATCAGACGGTAATGGCTGCGGTATCTTTCGTGGTAATTGCTGCACTTATCGGCGCCCCTGGATTAGGTAAACCAGTGATCTCTGCATTGATCATTCGAAATGTTGGACAAGGCTTTGTCGCTGGATTTGCGGTGGTGTTCCTGGCTATTTTGCTAGATCGAAGCACTAGCGCCGCCGCAAAAAAACAGACCACTTTTATTCCGCCATCTGAGAAAACTCTACGCAATCAGCGTATTGCAAAAATTTCCCTTGGAATTGGAGCTTTAATCTCGGTCTATCTGTCCCGCACCATGCTTTGGGCGGCAGTTTGGCCTTCCGAAATAAGTATTGCTAAACAAGTTGAAGTGTTTACAAATGATGCCACTAATTGGGCTTTAAAAAATCTTTATTTTTTAACAGTCGGATTTAAAGATTTCATTTCATATAGCGTTCTGAACCCCCTGGAGTCTCTGCTTGCGGGTTCGCCATGGTATTTAACAGTCGGAATGGTAGTTGCTGTTGCGTTAGTAATTGCAGAAATCCGAATCGCTATTTTAGCTTTTGCATTATCAATGATAATTGTGTTATCGGGTCTTTGGTATGAATCTATGATCACTTTGACTCAAACCGTAGTAGGAACTTTGTTAACTATGATGGTCGGCATAGCACTTGGTATATGGACTGGTCGAAACGATAGATTGGAAAAGTTTCTCAAACCATTTCTTGATGCGGGTCAAACTCTTCCGGCTTTCGTATACCTTGTTCCGATGCTAGGTCTTTTTGGGCCAACTAGATTCACCGCTATTGCAACTGGTATTGTCTATTCAATTCCAATCGTGGTAAAGATAGTTTGCGAAGGTATTCGCGCAGTACCACATTCATTAGTTGAAGCAGCAACTGCATCAGGTTCTACCACCTATCAAATAATCACCAAAGTTCAGTTACCCGCCGCCAAGCGAACAATTCTGCTTGCAGTAAACCAGGGCCTTATTTATGTATTAGCAGTTGTGGTTATTGGAGGTTTTGTTGGTTCGGGTGGACTTGGTTATTTAGTGATTGTGGGTAATTCCAAGCCGGAGTTACAAGGTAAGGGTCTAATTGCAGGACTTTGCATTCTCTTGCTAGGGGTTATTTTCGACCGAATCATGCAATCTAGCGCTCGACGTTCATAAGAATCGCAAAAATATTTGCCTTTCACTCTATTGAAATAGCCTTATTTGACCTTAGGCTACGTGCAAATGAAACTCCCTAGGAGGGTAAATGAAGTCTAGAAACGGACGTCGCTCTCTAGTTTTGGCAATTACACTCGCATCAGCTTTAGTTTTATCAGCTTGTGGTAAGAGTGTAAATGATTCAACTAGTGCAGCGTCTGGCGAATGCGGAGATTACGCAATCGCAATGCACGCTTGGAACGGTTACACAGCATCAGCTCAAGTTGTCGCAGAAGTTGCAAAGAAAGATCTTGGTTGCAAAATTACTCAAACAACTTTGGATGAAGGTCCAACAACATATGATGCAATGGAAGCTGGAACCATTGACGTGGTTATTGAAGATTGGGGCGGCGGACGCTGGAAGGAGTGGGTTGACCGAGGTGCAGTTGTAGAAGCTGGACTTAATGGCAACGTAGGCCTTATCGGAATGTATGTTGCACCATGGATGGCTGAGAAGTATCCAGACATCACAGATTCAAAGAACTTAAATAAATATGCATCACTATTTAAGACCGCAGATTCTGGTGGTAAAGGTGCTTGGTACGAAGGCCCTCCAGGCTATACAACTATTGGCGAGAAGATGGTTTCAGCTAATAAATTAAATTTCAAAGTAATTTTCTCTGGCTCTGAAGCGGCACTTGTTGATGGTTTCACCAAGGCAGAAGCAAACAAGACTCCATTCATTGGATATGCATGGCAGCCATGGACTCTTTTTGCCAAGATTCCAAATCTTGAAAAGGGCCATGTCCATTTCCCAGCAAACGATTGGTCTGATGCGGCTAAGGCTTCAGGTTTAACTGATTATCCTGAGACACCATTAATGAAGTTAATTTCAAAGAAGTTGAATGATTCAAATTCATCATTTGCTACTTTAGTTAAGAACTTCAAGTGGACAAATGATGATCAAAATTCTGTAGCAGCAGATATCGAAGGCGGAATGAAGCCAGAAGAGGCAGCTAAGAAGTGGATTGATGCACATCCTGACCAAGTTAAGGCTTGGATCGGTAAGTAATTAATTACTTATAAAACCGCCCGACTGGCTAGAATCAGTCGGGCGGTTTTATTTAGAACGGAGTAGTTCTTGAAGTCTTACGACTACATCATTGTTGGTGGCGGTTCTGCAGGTTGCGTTTTAGC
>JBEGQD010000025.1:0-3646 GCA_041181125.1 Actinomycetota bacterium
TTATTATCGGAAGTGCTTTTGTTTTAAGTAGCAATTATCGAATGAGCAGATTTGCTGCATTATTTGATCCATTTGATGAAAAGTATTACAAGTTTTCTGGATGGCAACCTGCACACAGCATTATGGGCTTAGCCAGCGGAGGATTATGGGGAAGTGGTCTAGGAGCAAGTAAACAAAAATGGGCAAATTTAGCTGAAGCGCATACAGATTTTATTTTTTCAGTCATTGGCGAGGAGCTGGGCTTACTTGGCACCTTATTGGTATTGACTCTCTATGCGGCCTTGATTTATTCGATCCTAAGAGTGGCTTTGAAAACAAAAGATGATTTTTCTAGATATGCCACTGCTGGGGTGGCATGTTGGTTTATTGCCCAGGTTACTATAAATATTGGATCCGTAACCTCCTTGATTCCTGTTATTGGCGTTACCTTGCCACTTATTTCTTATGGTGGTTCATCACTATTAGCTAACTTAATTGCAATTGGCTATGTATTAGGTGTCGCCCGAAGAACTCCAGAGATTTCAGAAGGTATAAAGCTCAGTCGGATGAGAAAATCAAGCCGATGAAAACCAAAATATTGTTTGCAGGTGGTGGAACTGCCGGCCATGTCGAGCCAGCCTTAGCTGTTGCCAATTGGCTAAAAAATGAAAAACCTGACTGGCAATTAACTTTTGTCGGAACTAAAAATGGTTTAGAAAATCAATTGGTACCTAAAGCTGGATTTGAGTTGATTCATATTCCAAAGGTTTTAATGCCACGACAAGTTACCCCTTCAACCCTTGTTTGGCCGATCAAGATAATTTATGCAACCTTCAAAGCGTTAAAGATTTGTCGTGAGGCTGATTTGGTAATTGGTTTTGGGGGCTATGCCTGCCCACCTATTTATCTAGCTGCTGCAATCTTGCGTAAACCAATATTTATTCATGAAGCAAATGCGATTCCTGGCTGGGCCAATCGTTTGGGTGCAGCTTTTGCGTCAGAAATTTTCATAGCTTTCTCAAGAACCAAACTAAAGCTGGGTAAATGGCGAAATGCTCGATTATCAGGAATGCCAATTAGAGCTGAAATTATCGCTTCATCCAAGTTATCGGTAGCTGAATCCCAAAAGATTAAAAATGACCAGTTAGAAAAATGGCAACTTTCTAAAGAGAAACCAACAATTTTAGTATTTGGCGGATCTCAAGGTTCAAGACATATAAATGAAGCCATCATGCAATCTCTTTCAGCCTTTACTGAGCGAAATGTTCAGGTAGTTCACTCGGTAGGACGCAGCAATGCCTTGCCAACCTCAACTGAAAACTATCTTCCTCTGTCATATATTGAAGATATGTCATCTGCCTATCATGCAGCTGATTTAATTATTGCTAGAAGTGGCGCATTAACCTGCGCAGAGCTTGCCGCAGTTGGAAAGTTTGCAATTCTTATTCCGCTTCCAATCGGCAATGGCGAGCAGTCTGCTAACGCATCAGATCTGCAGGCGGCAGGAGCTGCTGAAGTAGTTGCCGACGATAAGTTCAATTCTGGATGGTTAATCAGCAATTGGAGTGAAATTTGGCGCAAAGCAAGTAATTATCGTCCAGCAAATTGGGGTGAGTTCTCCGCAAGCGAAGTAATAGGTAAAGCGATTATTGAAAAAATAGGTAGCAGTAAATGAGTTCTCAGTTGAATTTTTCATTGGCCGAGCTTTCTAAACTTAAGATTCATTTTATTGGTGTGGGAGGGGCAGGCATGAGTGGGATTGCCCGAATCATGTTGGCAAAAGGATTTTCAATATCAGGTTCAGATAAAAATGATTCACCGATGCTGACCTCACTTAAAGCGTTAGGTGCAAAAATTGAGATTGGCCATGACGCGAGGAATTTAGGGGACGCTGAACTTGTGATCATCTCTTCTGCGATAGGTGAGAACAATCCGGAGTTGATGGCTGCCAAAGATAAGGGAGTGCCAGTCGCTGCACGTGCAATTGCTTTAGCTTGGCTTATGTCAGATTCAACATCAGTTGCAGTTGCTGGAACACATGGTAAAACCACGACAACTGCGATGCTAACTGTTGCATTGCAATCGGCTGGGATGGATCCTTCATTTGCAATTGGCGGAACCATTAATACGGCAGGTACTAACGCCCATAGTGGCAGTGGATCGATATTTGTCGCCGAAGCAGATGAATCAGATGGTTCATTTTTAGCTTATAAGCCCACCGGTGCGATTATCACCAATATTGAGTTGGATCATGTTGACCATTTTGCAAATGAAGATGAAGTGTTTGCAGTCTTTGAGCAGTTTGTTGAATCAATAAAGCCTAATGGATTTCTGATTGCATGTGGAGATGATGATGGAGTTCAAAACCTATTGAAACGTATTAAACGCAAAGATCTAAAAATTCACCTTTATGGCAAGGGTGATAAAAATGACTTTAGAATCGAGAAAATTCACTTAGCCCCAACAACTTCAACCGCAAGCATCTCAAGTACTGGCAGGAAAATAGGGGAGTTAAAGCTGGCTGTAGCTGGTGAACATAACGTGCTTAATGCATTGGCAGCTTTTGCTGCGGCTAGCGCTTTAGCAGTACCCGAGGAAAAGGTGATAGCTGGGCTAGGTTCATTTACTGGAACAAGACGCCGATTTGAACTAAAAGGTGAGGTTTCGGGAATAAAGGTAATTGATGATTATGGCCATCATCCAACCGAACTAATAGTTACTTTAAAAGCAGCAAAAAATTTAGCCCAAGAGGGTCGAGTATTAGTGATTTTTCAACCACATCGTTACTCAAGGACAGCAGCTTTCGCCAATCAATTTTCGCAAGCTCTCTCATTGGCTGATTTCACTTACCTATTAGAGGTTTATGCAGCAAGTGAAAAACCATTACCAGGAGTTTCATCTTTATTAATTGCAAAAAATATGAGTTCCCAGCAGGTTAAGTTTGAACCTTCGATGCTGCAAGTAGTCTCTGATGTAGTAGCTATGGCTAAAAGCGGTGATGTGATTATCACTTTAGGGGCCGGAGATGTGAGTTCACTAGGCGAACCAATTTTACAAGCGCTGGCTTCTCGTTAATTACCTCAATGGCGTACAAGTTATCTAAAAGATTTAGGCGCTTTTTAATCTCAACACTACTTATTTCCTCTATCGCATTTGCTTCCTACCTACTTGGTTGGTCCTCATTCTTGACGGTGAAAGAGGTGCAGATTAGTGGCACAGAATCAACATCGGTGATTTTAAGTGAGCTTAAGAGTAAGAATGTAGAACCAGTAGTTGGTGAAAAATTGGCCCGAGTTGAGATTAGGTCGGTGAAAAGAGTTTTGAGTGATTTGGATTGGATTGCTTCGGCAGAGGCATCTCGTAATTGGTTGGCAAAGAAGATAGAGATTCAAGTCCTTGAGCGGGTTGCGGTGGCAAAGGCATTAACGCAGAGCAATTCAATGGTTAATTTCGATAGCGAGGGATTTATTTTTATCCCTACTTCAACTGACCAACTCAAGGTGCAAGAGGCACTGCCATTAGTTTCAACTGCAGGTGATAGCAGAAAAGATCTTGTGGATGTGGCTTTGCTTTTAAAAAGAATCCCAGCAGATTTGAGTTATTTAGTTACTGATTTGGATCAAATCTCCGTCACCAAGGCTGGTTATATCCTGATGAGTACCAGAAT
>JBEGQD010000026.1:0-7457 GCA_041181125.1 Actinomycetota bacterium
AGCCGTGAGGTTGAGGCAAAGGGTGCTAAGAGCAGAGCAAATACACCTAAGAAAGCCACTGCAGCAAAGCGTTCAACTAAAAAGAGTAGGTAATTAAGGCGTATCTACCTAACCAAAGGCACTTAACCCTCTACCCTTAGATAATGTTTTCCAGTACTCGCAATCGGATTATTGCTGTCCTATTACTTCTAGTTGTTTTGTTTGCATTTGGATTGCGTCTTGGCCATCCACAAGATGGTCTTAAGAACGCATTAGGTTCTGCAAAATCTGGAATAGTCCTATATAAAACTGGTGCTGATTTCAAAGTTGGTGCAAAGGCGATGGTGAAAATAGATCAACCAAATCCATCACCGATAATCGCATTCATTGTTAGTACGCAAGGTGATAATGTCCAGATTCAATCTGGTACTGAGGTAGTAACGGTTAAGAAGTCTCAGGTTTATGGAAAGTTAATTGCAGTAATTCCATTTATTGGATCAATACTTAGCGTAGTTGGTTTATAACCTTTACTTTAATTTAGATACAAAGGTTAAACGTAGGGCAACCTCATTTGGCTTAAGGCTAGGATCTCCACCTGCAGTAACTGATGTGTTTGTAAAGGCCCCGCTGGCATCTTTAGTTAGCGAGAAGCTGTAGATCAAAGCGCGATTTCGACCAGTCTCAACACTCTCACTTTTTTCGTCATAGCCACCTAAAATCTGAGCAAAAATAATTTGTGCATCATTATCTAAGCCTTCACGGTTTTTAAAGGCTTTAATATCCTTCTCCAGAGCAGCAGCATCAAAGTTGTTGTAGACAAGTGATAGTCCTCGGTTAAAGTTAAAAGCCTTATCTACTTGCTTATAGGTTGCCTTGACCAATGATTTACTAATGAAGTTATCGATTGGTACAAAGGAGATAGTGGCAAGGAAAATCACCATTAAACCAAGGAGCAAGTCTGCATACATCCAGCCTGCTAATAAGGTGGCATCCTCCGCATGTCCTTCATCTTGGCGTTTGCGCATAGTAATTAAATAGAGTCAAAACGATTACGAGATTTAATAGCCTTTATCTCAGTCAAAATCTCACGGTTAGATGGGATTGCCTTTACCGTCTTACCAAGCTCTTTACTGCTCTTGTCCAGTGATTCAGTCGAATTTGAAAGATCACGAAGTGATTTAGCAAGTGATTGATTCATACTTACCTGGGTAACTCTCTGGTGATCAAATAGGAAGGCGGTGATACTTAGAGCTAGGCTAATTCGGTCCTCATCTAAAGCGGTTACGGCCTGGTTGTGAGAATCACGAAGGCGTTTATCGAACAGGGTAATTGCGATGGTTAAAACAATAATAAAGAGAATGATTTGAAAGTCTAAGGTTGCTACATGGCTAAGTGACCATTTCTTATCCAATACCCCATATCCGTTCTCCCAGAAATCAAGAAAGTTAACCACCGCTAATGTGTTACTTGCGGTGTATACGGCAAATGCACTTGTTGCCTTACTTATCGCAAACCAGGTAAGGGCTACAGGTAAGAAAACTAATGCGTTTCGGACGATGGTAATTATTAATACAACCTGCTTTAAAGACTTATTTATCTCAGCTGATGCGTGAGGCAGGTACTCAAGTGGATTTAAGCTGGCCCACATCGGTAGATTCTTTCGATTTTCAACTGCGTTGCTAAGGCCTGAAACATATGGATCTTCTAGAAGTCCATACTGCTGCGCCCAGCTCTGTAGAGAGTTGAAGAGAATTTGGTGTGGTGCGACCTTTTTTACGCCAGCCATCCGTAAATCATAGGGTTATACCTTTTATATGTATTTTTTAATACTCGGTTATTACTCATTCTATTTACTCCTAAATCAGCCAAACTTTTTCAGGTAAACCGACTGGAGTAGCCTTTTTGAAAGCAATATTGGGGAAAAGGCAGCTGTATAGGAATCTATTTACATTTAAATCATAGGTTATGATTCTTCAATTATTAGAGGAGATAGATGAAAAAGATAAAGGCCTCGTCTTGGTTGGTAGTTCTAGTTTCTGGGCTGCTTTTAATTTCAACCTCACCATCCTTTGGTGGAGATAATAAGTCGGGTGAATCTGCCAACTCTCAATCTTCTGAAAAATCAAATTCAAACTCAAGCGAGCTCGCTTCAACATACGGCTCAAAGTATTGGGGTAATCCAAGTAAAGAGATTTCAAACTCAAAAGACCAAGAAGATTATGATCGTAGCCAAACTCCAATCCCAGGTATTGAAGTTGCTGGCTCAGAAGTTTTTTCGACCTTTAAAGGCAGACAAGGTGCCGCTGCAGTAATTGGAGGCACGGGAGATTTAATCGATCATGGCGGTCAGGTTTTAAATGAAATTCACATCTACCCAATTTTTTGGGGAGCACCAACTGCAACCTTCACTCAGGGCTATAAAGATGCCATCAATAACTTTTTTATCTCAATCCAATGTGGGGCTGGGACGCCAACAACTGCATGCACTGGTCACTCAGATCTAGTAAAACAATATTTTCGCACCAGCGTGCTTAAGAGTACTTCCCCGGTTATAAAGTACATGAGAAGTTTTTCTGACACTTCAGCACCACCATCCTCATCACCCTCTACGGCTTCAATTGCTGCTGAAGCTGCAAAGGTTGTTAAGGCAAATAATCTTTCTCTAGATCCACTTGGTTTTTATCTTATTTTCACAAATAACTTTCCATCACGGGCTGGCTACTGTGCTTGGCACTCTGCCGGAAGTTATAAAGCAACTTCAACTTCGACGCCAAGTTGGTTCACTATTGCATATATGCCATTTGTTGGCACTATGTCTGGATGTAGTGCGTCAAATATTCCTACCTTCACAACTTTTAAAACAAGCCAAGCTGTTCATTCAGTTATCAATGTAACAACTCATGAACTTTATGAGACTATGACCGATTCATTACTAAATAATAAATACGCGTGGTATGACAGTGCCGGCTATGAGAACGGTGACAAATGCGCTTGGAATTTTCCTTCCACAATTAATGGATATTTAGTGCAATCTGAGTACAGTAATTTGACTCATAATTGTCCAAATTTAACCTCAAATTAAAGTCACATAGCGTCATTCAATAATTGATTAATTGATGGAGCTAACAACCTGTCTTTGGTTTAATGGCAATGCTCGCCAAGCAGCCACCTTCTACACATCTATATTTCCAGATAGCTCACTTTCTGATAACTGGATGGCACCAACTGATACGCCAGGCAATCAACAGGGCGATGAGGTAGTAGTTAATTTTAAGATCTTTGGTAGATCTTTTATTGGCCTAAATGGTGGACCACAATTTCCCCACAGCGAGGCAATCTCTTTTCAAATCCCTTGCAAAGATCAAAATGAGATCGATAAGTACTGGAAATTGCTAACCGAAGATGGTGGTAGCGAAGGTCAATGTGGTTGGCTCAAAGATAAATTTGGAATCTCATGGCAGGTGACCTCACCTGAAATGATGAATTATCTTGGTGGTGCAGATCCACAAGGAACTCAAAGAGCCACACAAGCAATGCTTGCCATGAAGAAAATTAATTTGGTTGAATTAGAAAAGGCTTACTTAGGAAAGTAAGTGGGTTGTGAGGGACTCGAACCCCCGACCCGGTGATTAAGAGTCACCTGCTCTACCAACTGAGCTAACAACCCGGTCTTTTATTACTGGCCGACCCTATCAGCGATTTACCGAAGGTAAATTCCAGATTCAGGTTTACCTATTTATTAATGCTTTTTATAGCGCTGATATGAGGCATTAATCTCAGCCTCTGCCGCTTTTTGATCCACCCAATCGCCACCATGAACGGTTTTATTTGGCTCAAGAGATTTATAGACTTGAAAGAAGTGCTTTATTTCCTCTAACTCAAAGCTTGGTAGATCTGAGATATTTGTTAGGTAATCTTTGCGCACATCACCTGCTGCAACACAAAGTAATTTGTCATCGCCTCCTGCTTCATCACTCATTCGCAGCATGCCAATTGCTCGAGCAGAAACGACGCACCCTGGAAAGGTTGGTTCATCTAGCATTACTAACGCATCAAGTGGGTCACCATCTAATGACAATGTGTTTTCAACAAAGCCGTAATCATATGGATAACGAGTTGAGGTGAAGAGCATTCGATCTAACCTGATCTGACCAGTCTTATGGTCGATCTCATACTTATTTCTAGATCCTGCTGGAATCTCAATTACAACATCAAAGATCATCGGTTTCATTTAATACTCCTTAGATCCTGTTGGTAATCACTTGCCAAAAAAGTGGGGTGAGCGACGGGGCTCGAACCCGCGACATCCCGGACCACAACCGGGTGCTCTACCAGCTGAGCTACGCCCACCATGTTTGTGCTGGGTCAATGATACGGCAAATACCAAGTGATTATTTATACCTATTTATTACAGCATTACCACTGCGTAATTAGGGCAGAAAGATTGTGCTGCGGTAGTAATCAAGCTCTGCGATTGAGTCTCTTATATCGCCCAGGGCGCGGTGGTTGCCATCTTTAGCTGGTGCGGCAAAGTAGGTTTTAGGGTGCCACCTTCTTGCTAACTCTTTAACGGTTGAAACATCAATAGTTCGATAGTGAAGATACTTATTTAATAAGGGTAGATCTCTGGCGATAAAGGCGCGATCAACATAAACCGAGTTGCCTGCCAACGGTGATTTGCCCTCCGCTGGTGCGTATTTTTTTAGGTAGGCGATTATTGCCTCATCTGCTTTTTCAAGTGTTGTGCCATTTGGGATCTCATTTATAAGTCCAGAGTTGGTGTGCATATTGCGCACTACCTCATTCATGCCATCAATCTTGACCTGATCACACTTAATTACTAGATCAACCCCTTCACCGAGCACATTGAGTTGGGCATCGGTTACTAAAACTGCAATCTCAACTAGAGCATCACTGTTTATATCCAGCCCAGTCATCTCACAGTCGACCCAGATTAGATTTGGTAGATCAGCACTCATATGCGCTAACCATAACTGCTCACCTGAAGTAATTCACCTTCCGTTAACCTAGGCGCCACCGCATCTATACCCAAGAGCGCAGCTTTTTGAGCATGATTTGCCTATGTCCATCACCGCCGAGCGAGGCTCCTCTACTCCGCAAAAGCGGGAGTTGGTAAATAATCCTAGATTTTCTGACAAAGTCTTTCGCAAAATAGTTACAACTGGTGGTTACTTCTCGTTAATAATTTTAGGCCTAATCTCACTATTTCTTTTATTTAATGGATTAACAGTATTTAAATCTGAAGGACTTAAATTTATTACCGGCTTTGATTGGGTAGTGCACCTACCAGAGGAGGGCATACCTAGTCAGTACGGCATCGGTGCGATGCTTTATGGAACTATTGTATTAGGAGTCATCGCACTCTTCTTTGGTTTACCAATTTCAATTGGCGCAGCATTATTTTTATCCTATTACGCACCCACCTGGCTTAAAAAACCAATGGTTTTGGTAATTGATGTTATGGCAGCAATACCATCTGTAGTTTTTGGTTTATGGGGTTACTTTATTTTGATGCCCCATGCTGAGTACTGGGCAAAGTTAATTCATAAGTACTTAGGATTTATCCCGATCTTTGATATGCCAGCAAATGCCTTCTCTCGCTCACCATTTATCGCCGGCTTAGTTTTAGCAATTATGATTGTGCCAATCATTACCTCTATTTCACGTGAGGTATTTGCCCAAACTCCATTAGATCGTATTCAAGCAGCTTATGCCTTAGGTGCTACCAAGTGGACGATGATTAAATCAGTTGTCTTTCCATATGGCAGAGGCGGCATTGTTGGTGGGGCGATGTTGGGATTAGGCAGAGCATTAGGTGAGACGGTTGCCGTTTATACCGTACTTAATCTTTTCTACGATATTCGAATTGAAGTATTGCTAAGTGCTGGTGGCTCAGTTGCTTCGATGATTGTGAATAAATTTGGTGAGGCAAATCCAGATGAGTTAAAAGCTTTGATGGCAGCAGGTTTTGTGCTCTTTCTTGTTACTTTGGCGGTAAACCTTATTGCAAACTCAATCATTAATAGAACGGTGCGTAAGGGTTAATGACAACTTTGCATAGTAGGGTTGATATCAAACCAACAAAGCCATGGGCGCCAACACCTAGGCAGTTACTGCCAGATTTTATAACCGCTCTGCTAACTGTGGCAGTAGCTTTTGTAACAGTTGGATTCACCCCACTTAAAGGCAAGCTAGGTTTTTCAGTAATGGTAATTATTTATGCAATTATTTTTTCAGCTCTACTCTCATTAATCAGACAAGATCGCAAAGCGGCGATAAATTCAATTACCACTGTCTTGGTATATATCGCAGGTTTGTTTGTAATCCTGCCACTTGCCTCAATTCTCTATGAGATTGTAAAGCGGGGCATTGGCGGTCTTTCACTTGGCATCTTTACTACCGATATGGCAGTTACCGCATCCGATGCACCACTTAATGAGGGTGGATTACTGCATGCCTTAATTGGAACTTTATATATTGTTGTAATTGCAACCTTACTCTCTGTTCCAATTGGAATTCTTACCGCACTTTACCTAACTGAGGTTAAAGGACGGGGCGCCGGAGTAGTTAGATTCTTTGTGCAGGCGATGAGCGGTGTGCCATCAATTGTGGCTGGTCTTTTTATTTACGCAGTTTGGATGATCGCATTAGGCAATACCTACTCAGCTGCAGCGGGTGCGATGGCACTGACTATATTAATGATTCCAACTGTGGCTAGAACCTCAGAGGAGGTTTTAAAGTTAATTCCAAATGATCTTCGCGAGGCAGGCGTTGCACTCGGTGGCACGCAGTGGCGCACAGTTGCAATGATTGTAATTCCAGCAGCCCGAAGTGGATTAATTACCGCAGTTATTTTAGGTATTGCCCGAGTAGCAGGAGAAACCGCACCGCTTCTACTTACCATGGGCGGTGCAGATGCGCTTAATTTAAATCCGTTAGATGGAAATAGCTCAGCACTTCCCTTTTATATTTGGAAGAACTTCACCTTAGGTACTGAGCTCGCTATTCAGCGAGCATGGACAGGTATCTTAGTTTTAATGATCTTAGTTTTAATTTTCTTCACATTTGCACGAGTTGTTGGAAGTAGAAAAGGTAGTACTAAATGAATAAACCAGAGGGAGATGATATGAATCAGAAAACAGCGCAGGTTAACTCACTTGCTAATGTGGCAGCAGCTCGGGCTACTGCAAAAAGCGCCCTTACTGGCCAAAGAAGTAGTGATAATTCCACTGAGGATGTGCGAAGAGTTGGGGCTGGCCTTCAAGCCCAAAATGTTCACGCCTGGTTTAGTAATAAGCATGTACTTGAAGATGTTTCACTAAATTTTGATTTCGGTACCGTAACTGCACTAATTGGTCCATCAGGCTGTGGAAAATCAACCTTCATTCGGATATTAAATCGAATGCATGAGTTTATTCCAGGAGCCGCCATGGCAGGGCAGGTTTTACTTGAGGGAC
>JBEGQD010000027.1:0-2740 GCA_041181125.1 Actinomycetota bacterium
ATTCCAATGGGACGTTTTGCTGATGCATCTGAGATTGCCGGCGCTGTTGCCTTCTTAGCCTCAGATGACTCAAGCTTTATTACCGCATCAAACTTCTTGGTAGATGGTGGTATCTCTGGAGCTTACGTAACACCGCTTGATAATTAAGATTAAAAACAAATCAGCCCTGCTAAATAAGCAGGGCTGATTTGTTTAGGTCCTCAACTTTGTTATGCGCCGCTTGGCGCCGGTGGATGTCCTTCTTGGATAACTCGGTTAGAGGTTATCTTTCGGATAGAAGTAATTTGATTGATCAACTTATTCCACCCCCTTAATTTATAAGGTGCAATCTTGTGATTGCCATTTATAAGTTACTCCCAAAATTTAAAAATGCAATAAGAAACACCTGAGAGTTGCTTTACTATAAATTGATAGTTGAGAGTTATGCGTATCTATGGGGTGGGAGTGTTGGCAGATACCCCCAAGATCGACCGGCTCAGATATAGCAAAGTGGGCCAAGGAAGTTAGCAAACTCTTAGATAAAGCTTACGGGGCTTTAATTTCCAAAGCCCCGTAAATACTTTTATTTAATTACTTAGTGTTAGAAGAACTATCTCTAAGTTTTCTACCACCAAGATAACCTGCAATTGAGATCAAAATAACTACCAACATTGTGCCAGCGGTAAAGATCTGAACATTAGATCTTGCCAATCCCCAGATCTCTTGGAAGTCATACTCAAGACCAAAGATGCTCTCAAGTGTTCCTGGGAAGACAACACCAATTGAACCGATGCAGATATAGAGAAAGAGAATTGTGCCAATTATTTGGAATCCTCTTACTCCACCTGGCACCTCATATGGACGCACCACATCACGACGGGTGCGATTTAACTTCATCACCGATGGAATGATGATGATGTATGAGACAAGCAGGGTTGAGATTGCGCAGGTTAAAACCACAGCAAAGATAGATGCAGCATCTCCCTCTACTAAGGTCATAGCTGCTGCTAAGAAGATGGTTGACATTGCACCGGAGAGAATATTTATGCGAACCGGTGTGCCATATTTGGCGCTGAACTCACCAAACCAACCACTAAAGAATGTGCCATCAGCTGCTGCAATTGCTTGAATACGATCTGTTGCCATCATCCAAGCACTACCTAATGAGATTAAACCAAAGATAAATAGCAGAGCGGTTAAGCTAACTAAGAAGTCAGCTGCGCTGCCATAAACTGAGTAAACCTCTTTTACTGCGCCTAAAAAGCCAGTTAATCCCTCAACCTGATCACTTGGCACAATTAAAATAATCGCCAACACCGGCAAGATGTAAGCAAGGGTGGCGATCACACTTCCGCGCCTAATCGCAGGGGCGGTATCTTTCTTAGGATCAAACATCTCACCTGAGGCAGCATTTGGTGCTTCAAAGCCAACATATGAGAAGAGAATTACTGGTGCAATCGCAATAAACCCACCTAAGGTTGGGGTTAACCCTGAAAAATCAAATGGTTGGAAACCATTTTTAATTCCATAAATTGCAGTGGTAATTACTAAGGATGCAATCACAATTACTTTAGCGATAGCACCTGCGCCAATAAACTTCTTACCCAACTTTAAATTGATAATTGCAAGGTAGATTGCAACCCAGATAAAGGCTAATTTAAAGAGCCACTCACCAATTGATCCGCTCTTTATCTCAACGACATATCCACTAAAGGCATCAAAGGCGATGAAGCAAAGTGAGCCACCAAGCCAAAGTGGATTTGTAATCCAATATAAAACAGAGGCAATACCAGCAGCTAGGCGGCCATAGGCAAACTTAACCCAGTTATATAAACCACCCTCTTCTGGGAAGGCCGATCCAGTCTCTGCCATAAGCATGGCGATTGGAATTAAAAATGTTAAGGCAACAAAAACTGCCCAAAACAATGATTGGGATCCGCCTGTTGCAATTGTTGCAATTGTGTCCAGCGAGATGATCGCTGCGACAATAAATAATGTGATATCAATTCGAGCAAGTGATTTGATAAATCGCTTCTCTTGAGATTTTACAAGTGAGGTTGATTGAGTATTAATGTTATTAGCCATGGTTAATTTTACTAATCACCAATGGTTACTCCCAAGTCACATGCCGAAGTTATTTATCTAATCTCACCGATATCGCAGCCCCGTGGGCGGGTAGATCCTCAGAGTCTGCCAATCTAATTACATCAGCCGCCAGCTTGGTGAAGGCAGCCTGGTCATATTGAATTACCGAGATATTTTTCATAAATGTATTTACTGATAGCCCACTTGAGTGGCAGGCACAGCCACCAGTTGGCAGCACATGGTTTGATCCCGCTGCGTAATCACCGAGCGAAACAGGTGAGAAGCGGTCTAAAAATATTGCACCAGCATTTCTTATCTCACCTGCCACCGCCCTAGAGTCTTTAAGGATTAACTCAAGGTGCTCAGGTGCGTAGGCATTAATTAGATCAATACCTTGCTTAATTGAATCTACTAAAACAATTGCAGATTGATTTCCAGATAAAGCTGCCTTTACTCGCTCTTTGTGTTTAGTTTTATCCACCTGAATCTCTAGCTGCTCATGCACTTTGGTAATTAAGTTTTTAGAGTCAGTCACCAAAACAGCAGCAGCCATCTCATCATGCTCTGCTTGGCTAATTAAATCTGCAGCCACATCAATGGCAAGGGCGGAATCATCAGCCAAGATGGCAATCTCAGTTGGCCCTGCCTCTGAATCAATTCCAATTAAGCCACGCAG